>NZ_JAKUGE010000029.1:0-68141 GCF_022663795.1 Bacillus cereus group sp. BfR-BA-01349 | reverse complement strand
AAACAACCTTAGTCCTATTGAATTTGGAACTAAGGCTGCTTAATGAAAAGGCACCTAATCTATTACTGTCTACTTGACAGGGGTAAGACCATTTAATAGGGATCATCTTCTTTATTTTCTACTAATATCAATGCCAATTAATACTTGATTAATGAGAAATGATTAAAGGTTTACTTTATTTGCAAACGAAAAGGAATCTTTATGTTTAACAAATTTTTTATGATCTGGAACGTTTTGAATTGCTACAATTTGCGAATCTCTTGCTTTCAGTGCATCTTGAATCCCGATGGTCATAAGCTTAATAAATAGAATCGTAATAAAGAATGAAGCGAGAGTATAAAAAATAATCCACCATGAAAGATTCATTTCATTACGATTTAATCCAATAAGACCTGCCCAATCATTAGATAGAGAAACAGGTTTAAGCACTCCGTCATAGAGTTCACGCATTTGTATCCCGCCAATTACAATGTTAAGCAACGCTAAATGGATAACGAGTATGAGTGTTTGGACGATATGTTCCATAAATAATACAAATAAGCGGTCAAGTAATAAGACTCGTAAGTGTTTTTTAATAATATGAAAACGGCTAGCACCCAGTAATTGTGAACTTAAGATGTAATCTCGTTTCATAAATTCATCAACCTCTGAGGATATGTATAAAGAAAGTGTAGGCAGAGCGACGAAAATAAGTACGAGTACTTGATAAAACGTAAATGAAATATTTGGATCTACCCCATCAGCATTTGATGTGATTATAATATTAACGGGCGTGATGAGTATGAATGCGATAAATAGAGTTGGAATATAATAAAAAACTTCTGAGCATGACTGGAAAAATCTCTTGAGTTTTGGAGCAAATAAACTTAAGAGGATTCCTATACATGTTCCGCATAAAATTCGAAAGAAGCTAATTGCCACTGCTAATAAAATAGTGAATTTTGCTCCTTCTACAATTTGTAAGAAAACAGACTCTCCAAAACGATCAGATCCAAAAGGTGGAATTAACGATGGCGGAAAGGGGGCCTTTCCAAGTAATTCGTTATTGTCATTGTAAAGTAACTGAGGAGGTTTTGGGATGTTATCTTTAAAGAACCAACTATAAATAAAACTAGCTGAAATAAGTATGAATAGATAAGTAAAGCCGATTAAAAAGCGTTTTGATTTCCAAATAGATTTCATAATGATACTCCTTTCAATTGCTTTTTCCATCTATTCATCATGAATGAGACTATTTGGAAAATGGCATAAAACGGTAAAATAATCATAACAAGTATGATAAATGCAGCTGGAGGTGAAACAAACGCCTTATTAAATAAAAATTGAATAATGCCTTCCATATTAAAAACAAATTCTAAAATGAATAAATTAGAAAGTAAGAAAACAAAAATCGTTTTTAAATGGTGGAAGAAGTGGATAGATATATTTTTGAATAAATGAATGCATAGTATATAACTTGATGAAAGGCCTTTTCCATATGCAACCTCTACGTAATGTTTTCCTTGTTCTTCTTTTATGTATAACACAATCATCCGAAACATTTGTAATGTAGGTAAGACAGCTAATGATAAAATAGGGAGTAAATAAGCTCGATTTTCATTAAAAGAAATAATAGTGACAGGAGATTCCCCAAATTTCTGAAGTACCCATATGAAAAATATTTGCAAACAAATCATCATCATCATATCAGGGACAGCTTCTAATATGAACACAATTCGGTTTATCCATTTTTTTATATAATCTTTTGCTAAAAAATAAAAAAATGCCATGCTGGATGATAAAAAGAGAGCAAGAAAAAAGGCTGAAAATAATATAGTAAATGAATATAGGTAAGGTTCTAAAACAGTTGGAAATAATGGTGTTTTTTTGAAATGGCCAAACTTCGGGTCTGATCCTATAATCACTAATGATTCAGGGGAGAAGACCTGTTTTAACATGGTAACGATCTGATTAAAAAAATAAATTGGTTGAAAGGTAAATCCTTGTTGAGTGATAAATAAATAAGGTAAATTTAATAATAGTAAGAGTGATAAAAGAATTGATGAAAGCTTAATTGTGAATTGAGATATTTTATTTAACATTAAATCCCTCCGACATCTTTTTACAACATTATACAATAAATTCCGTATTATTATTTTATTTTTCTGAAAAATAAAAATACACTTCGGTTTTATAGTATGCAAGATATATTTACAAGATAAAAAAGTGATAATAGGGGGCCACGCTCTATGTTTATCAAGATAAAAGACTAGTGAACTTAAAACAATAAATAAGAGCAAAATGCACAGAATTCTCATTCTGCGGTTAGTTACTTTTCTTGGTTTGATGGTGATGTTACGTGACCGCTAAAAATGAATATTGCTTTTCAACTCTTTCTTCAAGCAAATAAGTAGAACGTGTGGAGGACTATGTATGTGTTGTTAATGAGAGGAAAGAGTGTATTGCGTAACGAATATAACGTAATTTTACCGCATGGAAAAGCTAAATGTAGTATATAAGTGAAATGGAATGAGGGGATTTATTTTTTGGTATGAAAAAAATTTTCTTTTTGTAACTTGATAAATGAAAAAATATTTTATATACTAATTCATGTAAACGGTTTACTAAATCGTATTTTGCTAGAAATGAAGGGAAGATTCGCATGGAAACAAGGGGGAGAGTAATCGGGATTGATATCGGTACCACAAGTACAAAAACGGTTGTGTTCACAGAAAAAGGAAAAGGCATTGCATCACATGCAATCGATTACCCAATTATTCAACCGAATGTAGGATGGGCTGAGCAAGATCCTGATGTAATATGTGCCGCTGTATACAAAAGTGTAAGCGTCGCCATTGAAAAAGGTAATGTATTACCAGAAGATATTTCTTCAATCGGTATTAGTACAGCTATGCACGCATTAATTGCAGTAGATGAAAATGGTGCGCCATTAACGCGTTCTATCATTTGGGCAGATAATCGAAGTACGAAGCAATCAGAAAAATTATTACAACAAATGAATGGGCATGAAATTTATAGACGTACAGGTACACCGATTCATCCGATGTCACCACTTTCTAAATTGTTATGGATGAAAGAAGAGGAACCAGAGTTATATACAAGTGCCTATAAATTCATTTCCATTAAAGAGTATGTGATTTACCAATTATTTTCACGCTACGTAGTTGATTATTCGATTGCTTCTGCTACGGGGTTATTTAATTTAGAAACATTAAACTGGGATGAAGATGTTTTAACTATGTTACATATGTCACCAGAACAATTATCAACCCCTGTACCAACTACATATATTTTATCAGGTATGAAGCCAGAATTAGCACAGAAGATGGGGATAAGTGCAGAAACACCAATTGTCATCGGAGCAAGTGATGGGGTTCTTGCAAATGTAGGAGTTGGTGCGATATCACCGGGTGCGGCTGCAATTACGATTGGAACGAGTGGTGCGGTACGAACAATCTCATCAAATATAAATACAGATGAGAAAGGGAGAACGTTTTGTTACGCATTAACAGATGAGCACTGGGTAATCGGTGGTCCAACGAATAACGGCGGAATATTACTGAGATGGTTACGTGATGAATTTGGTAGTCCAGAGCAAGAAGTAGCAAGAAAGCTCGGCATTGATCCTTATGATTTATTAATTAAATATGCAGAAAGCGTACCAGCTGGAGCGGATGGACTATTGTTCTTACCTTTCTTATCTGGAGAACGCGCACCTTACTGGAATGCAAATGCTCGTGGTACATTCTTTGGAATCAATCTTCAACATAAGCGAGAACATTTTATACGTGCAGTGATGGAAGGTGTTTGTATGAGTGTATATTCAGTAGCACTAGCAATCAGGGATTGTACAGGGCCACTTACTGAAATACGAGTTTCAGGAGGGTTTGCAAAATCTGCATTTTGGAGACAAATGTTGTCCGATATGATGGGAAAAGAATTGCTTGTTCCGGAAAGCCATGAAGCATCTGCGCTTGGGGCAGCGGCAGTTGCTTTATATGCTGTAGGAAAAATCGATTCTCTTGAAGAGGTAAAGGATTGGATTGATATTGTCCATCACCATGTACCAAATAAAGAAAATACGGCTATATATTTAGAAATGTTTTATATGTATGAACGACTTTACAATCGCTTGAAAGAAGAATTTGATTGTATAGCTGCTTTCCAACGTAAACAATAGGGGGATTGGGAGAAATGGTAGTTGGGATCGTACTAGCGGCAGTTGTCATACTACTTTTACTTATTACGGTAGTAAAATGGCATCCATTTGTCGCATTAATTTTAACAGCAATTGGTGTAGGATTAGCAATGGGAATGCCTTTAATTGGAACTTCACCAAAAGATCCAGGGATTATTGATTCTATTAAACTAGGGCTTGGTAATACGTTAGGGTTTTTAGCGATAGTTTTAGCACTAGGAACGATGCTTGGAAAAATGATGGCCGAATCTGGTGGTGCTGAACGTATCGCTAACACATTAATTAATCGTTTTGGGAAGAAACGAGTTCACTGGGCGATGATGTTCGTTGCATTTTTAGTCGGGATTCCGGTATTTTTCCAAGTTGGATTTGTACTATTAATTCCGTTAGTATTTACAATTGCGTTAGAAACTGGGGTATCACTTATTACAATTGGTATTCCGCTAGTAGCAGGACTGTCAGTCGTACACGGACTTGTTCCACCGCATCCAGCGGCAATGGCGGCAGTTGGTATTTTTAAAGCAGATGTAGGGAAGACAATTTTATATGCGTTAATTGTCGGACTTCCAACTGCAATTATTTCAGGTCCACTTTACGGGAAATGGATTGGTGCTCGTATACATAAGGAAGTACCATTAGATATAGCGGAGCAATTTGTTGAAAAAGATAATAAAAAAGAGCTTCCTAGCTTTTGGAATACATTGTTTACAATTTTACTTCCAGTATTTCTTATGCTTGGTGCATCAATAGCAGAAGTTGCATTAAATAAAACAAGTCAACTAGCACAAGTATTACACTTTATTGGAGATCCGATTGTGGCTTTATTAATTGCAACCATTTACTCTTTCTTTAGTCTTGGATATGCAAAAGGTTTCTCAAAAGATAAAGTGTTACAATTTACAAATGATTGCCTTGGACCTATTGCAAACATATTGTTAGTGATTGGTGCAGGCGGCGCATTTAATAAAGTATTATTAGATTCTGGAATTGGAACGACAATTGCAGATATGGCGAAAGAATCACATATTTCACCGATATTATTAGGGTGGGGAATTGCGGCACTTATTCGAATTGCAACTGGATCAGCTACTGTTTCTATGATGACAGCGGCTGGAATTGTTGCACCGATTGCAGCAAGTACACCAGGTGTAAATGTTGAACTACTAGCACTTGCAACTGGTGCAGGGTCATTAATTTTATCACATGTAAATGATTCAGGATTTTGGATGATTAAAGAGTATTTCGGAATGACTGTGAAAGAAACGTTATTAACATGGACTGCAATGGAGACTATATTATCTGTAGTAGCACTTGGGCTAATTTCGATATTAAATATATTTGTATAGAATAGGAGATTGATTAATATGAAACTAGGTTTAATTGGATTAGGAAAAATGGGATTCCCATTAGCTGAACACTTACATGAAGACAAGCATGAAGTAGTAGTATACGATGTAAATAAAGAGCTTGTTGAAAAGGCAGGAAAACTAGGAATTACTGCACGTCATACATTAAAAGAAATGATTGCTGAACTAGAAGCTCCTCGTACAATTTGGGTAATGGTGCCTGCAGGAGAAGTTGTAGAGTCAGTACTAAAAGATGTATATCCGTTATTAGATGAAGGTGATATCGTTATTGAAGGCGGAAATTCATTCTATAAAGATACGTTACGCCGTGCTGAAGAAGCAAAAAGCTTCGGATTACATTATGTAGATATCGGTACATCAGGCGGTGTAGAAGGAGCTAGATACGGTGCTTGCTTAATGGTTGGTGGAGAAAAAGAAATTTACGACCAATTAGAACCTTTATTTAAAGATTTAGCAGTAGAAAATGGCTATTCTTATGCTGGCCGTGTTGGTAGTGGTCATTTCTTAAAAATGGTTCATAACGGTATTGAGTACGGCATGATGCAAGCAATCGCTGAAGGATTTGAAGTACTAGATAAGAGTGACTTTGATTTCAATTATGAAGATGTTGCAAAAGTATGGGCGAATGGATCAGTTATCCGTGGTTGGTTAATGGACTTAACTGAAAAAGCATTTGCAGAAGATCCCAAACTAGATGGCATTAAAGGTGTAATGAACTCTTCAGGAGAAGGAAAATGGACTGTTGAAACTGCACTTGAACTTCAAGCTGCAGCACCAGTAATCGCTATGTCATTATTTATGCGCTATCGTTCTCAGGAAGATGATACATTCCATGGAAAAGTAGTTTCAGCACTACGTAATCAGTTCGGTGGACATGAAGTTGTGAAAAAATAAGGATGTTTTTGAAAAGAAACTTGTGCATAAGCGCAAGTTTCTTTTTTATAGTTTAAGAAATTACTAATTTAAAAATACCAATCAATCATCGTTTTTTTGTCACAAATGACACTAACCTCCTCTTAGACTTTGAAATGTACGGATTCCCGCATTATGTTTTTTTGTATTGATTGTATCAAATATAAAGCGCTACATGAAATATGTCCCAACATAAAAGTAAGAATAAATAAAATGAAGTTTTCATAAATAGTAAAAGGGTGCTTATGTCATCAGTATAGCTAAGAAATGTTGTTACATATGAGAAGAGCGTGTTAATAAAATATGAGGTGGTTAAATGGGAAATGAGCAAGTGAAGTCTGTAAAGGAAGAAAAAAAGTTATGTCTTTGTATGATCGTCAAAAATGAGTCTAGAATTATGGAAAGATGTTTAAATGCAACAAAATCAATTGTAGACTTTGTTTCTATTTGTGATACTGGATCGACGGATAATACGCCTGAAATTATTGGAAATTGGTGTAAGGAAAATGAGATACCTGGGACGGTTCATCATGAGCCGTTTAAAAACTTTGGTTATAACAGAAGCTTAGCTGTTTCGTTAGCGCAAAAAACATACCCAGAAGCAGATTATTTATTAATATTAGATGCGGATATGATTTTAGAGGTTGATCCGAATTTCGATAAAACGAGCTTAACGGAAGATCATTATCTTACATTACAATATGATGTTCATATTAAATATTGGCTTACGCGTCTTTTAAAAGCTTCTTTACCATGGAAATCTGTCGGTGTTACTCATGAGTATTGGGATATAGATCGTTCAAAAGTTGGAGCGAATTACAATACGAGGGTAGCTCGGTTAGAGACTCTTGTCGTGAATGATCCCGGAGATGGCGGGAGCAAAGCTGATAAATTTGAAAGAGATGAGAGGTTGTTGTTACAGGGAATAAACGACCCAGAAACAACGCCAGATTTGCATATAAGATATTTATTTTATTTAGCTCAGACTTATTTTCATTTAAGTCAATTTGAGAATTCAATTAAATGGTATAAAAAACGAGTGGAAGCAGGAGGATGGGTTGAAGAGGTATTCTATTCGTTATTGCGAATAGGATTTTGTTATGAGCAGTTAGCAAATCGTTCAGCAAATAAACAAAATGAAGTGACAGATGCTGATGAAAAAGAAACTGTTAAAGGGCAAGAAGAGCAATATTTAGCGTTAGCTGTTTTTTATTTTCAAAAAGCGTGGGAATATAGACCAACCCGGGCTGAACCATTATACCAACTTGCAAGGTTGTATCGATTACGATCTGAAAACAATATTGCTTTGATGTATGCTCTGCAAGGGAAGGAAATTCCTTTTCCAAAGGATGATCTACTATTTGTAGATTATCATGTGTATGATTACTTATTTGACTATGAAATTTCTATTAGTGCTTTCTATATACCTCATAAGAAACATTTAGGGGCGGTGTCGCAAAAGTATTTGGAATCGATAAAAGAAAAGATTCCATTTCATATAGCAAATATAGTAGAGAATAATGCGAAATTTTATTAAATACATTTTCGATTAAAGGAGTAGTGGAGTAATCATGGAATTAATGCGATGGGCGATTGAACTAGGAGAATCGGTGCATGGAAATACGTATGAAGAATTGATGCCACTACTAGACTATTATTATGATCGTGATCATTTAAAAGCGTATCGTATCGCAAATCTTCTTTTAAACATGGATGTATTAGATGAGGACCGGGAAAGAATCGAATTAAGAAGATGCATCGCTGCTTATTATGCTGGATTATATAAAGTAGCAAGAAAACATGCAAATGAGTTGGTACTTAAACATCCAGATGTAGATTTATATAAAAATAATTTAAGATTAATGGAAGTTTATTTGAATAAAGAATATGATTATTGTCTTTTTATATGCCCAAAGACATACGGTAGTTTCATAGATGTTGCGCGAGCTTTAAAATGGCGGTTGGAGCAGGAGGGAAATACAGTAATTGTATCAGAAACAATACTGGAAAAGGCAAAGAATACAGTTGTTTTTGGAGCACATACATACGCATATAACCCGAATCTTCTTCCGAAAGATGCAATTATTTATAATTTAGAACAGCTATACGAAGGAAGTCCATATGCGCATCCCCTTTATTTAATATTATTAAAAGATAGAGTGATTTGGGATTATAGTAAACAAAATATAGAATGGCTTCAACAAAAAGGGGTAGGAAAAGAAATAAAACATGTAGAAATGAACTATGCTCCAACTTTGGAAATAAAAAAAGATGCGTTTGAAGATGAGATTATTGAAGATATTGATATTCTGTTTATAGGTGCTCTTAATCCGAGGCGACAAGCTATTTTTGATCATCTAAAAGCGATTGCCCCGAATTTAAATATAGTTTTTAAAAATAATGCGTGGGGAATTGTTAGAAATGAATTGATTGCTAGAGCTAAAATTATATTAAATATTCATTTTTACTTATCAGGAATTCTTGAAACACCTCGCGTATCTTATGCAGTCGCAAATAAGAAATTTATTATTTCCGAAAATAGTAATCCAGAAGATGAGGTAGAGTGGCCAGGAATTGTATTTACTCCGTACGAAAAAATAATTGAAAACGTAATGAAATATATAGAATTACCAGAAGAACGGAAAAGATTAGCGGAAAAAGCATATAATCATTTTGAAGCAAATGAAAGTTTAGGTACATTGAGCATGAGAGATGAATCAAAGTAATTGTACGAAACTCATACGAAAGTATGAGTTCTTTTTTGTTTATCATACTATTTTATGAAACAAGTTAACTCTTTATATTGTGTTTTGTATAGAAATTTCTGATAATATATAAGTTGAACTTGAAAACAAAGGGGAGAAATAATCATGAAACTAGTCGTTATTAACGGTACACCAAGAAAATTTGGTAGAACTCGCGTGGTGGCAAAATATATTGCGGATCAATTTGAAGGAGAATTATATGATTTAGCAATTGAGGAGTTACCTTTATACAATGGAGAAGAGTCGCAACGTGATTTAGAGGCAGTAAAAAAATTAAAAACGTTAGTGAAAGCTGCGGATGGGGTTGTATTATGTACACCAGAATATCATAATGCGATGAGCGGTGCGCTGAAAAACTCTTTAGATTACTTAAGTAGTAGTGAATTTATTCATAAACCAGTTGCGTTGTTAGCGGTTGCTGGTGGCGGTAAAGGTGGAATAAATGCATTAAACAGCATGCGAACGGTCGCTAGAGGTGTTTATGCAAATGCAATTCCAAAACAAGTTGTGCTTGATGGATTACATGTTCAAGATGGTGAACTTGGGGAAGATGCAAAACCATTAATTCATGATGTAGTTAAAGAATTGAAAGCATATATGAGCGTATATAAAGAGGTGAAAAAACAACTAGGAGTGGAATGATATGTCCTCACTTTATCATGATTCTCGCTTGTATTACATTCTAGGAGCCAATAGTCTATCTGCTATTGGTTCTGGAATTGTTATGATAACGATTCCTTGGCTGTTAATTAAAGAGAGTGGAGGAGAGACAACATTTGGTTATGTTTCTATCATTGCAACCCTCATTATGTTTTTATTAACACCATTCATTGGGCAAAGTATTGATCGTTTTTCAAGAAAATCTTTATTGCTATGTAACGAAGGAATCGGAATAGCCGTAATCGGAATAATGGTTATATGGGGATTTGCTGGGCAACCTTATCATTCTATTCACTATATTCTTATTTATATAGCCGGATCATTCTACTATTTATTATTTTATCCTACAATATTTGCGTTCAACCAAGAGATATTTCAAGCAGAACATTATAAAAGTTTAAGTGGAACGATGGAAATACAAGGACAGTTAACACAAGTTATTTCTGGAGCGGCCGCGAGCTTCTTAATTGAAATTGTATCTTTGAAGTGGATTTTGTTAGTAGACATGTTAACTTTTGTTGGAGCATTTTTTCTTTTCTTATGTATACCGTACGTAAAGAAAAAAGAAGTGAAAAGAAAAATAACATTTAAGAAGCAATTGTTTGAAGGAATTCACTTTATGAAAAAACGTCCTAAGCTCTTTTGGTTCTTACTGGCCACTTATATGCCGTTTATAGGTGTTATGATGGCAAATTATTTAATACCAGTTTATATTTCGGATATACTTAAAGCCAATGCCTCTGTATACGCAATAGAGGGGATGATGTACGGTGTCGGAGCGGTTGTTGCAGGAATATGTATTCCACTCATAATGAAATATGTAAAAACAGAAGTTTCAATCGTTATGACGATGTTCATTTATGTAATTTCAATTACCGCAATGATTATTGAACCTTCCGTAATTTTCTTATATGGACTTGCAATTTTTCAAGCAGTTGGAAATGCGGGTACAAGAGTGGCGAGAAATGTATTGATGATGGAGGAAATTCCAAACGAAGTAATGGGACGTGTAGACAGCTTATTTCGCCTAATTGGTACTGGAATACGAATTGTATTATTAATGCTGTTTACAGCGGGTGTATCTAAAGCCGGAGTAATGCTTCCGTTTTACGTATTAAGCTGCATATTGATCTTCTCATTAGGAATCGCTATTTATTATGTACTATCACAACGTAAAGTAGCGGCGAATGTTTCTAATAAATCAATCGTTTAAAAAAACACTTCTGCCGCCCTTTCTTTTTCTGTATAATAAAAAGAAAGGGAGTGCAAACTTATTTATGAACAAATGGATCTTTCTTATCATTTTATTATTACCGCCACTATATATCATTTATATGACGTTTAGAATGAACAAAGTTGCTCGTGAAAAGTTGAGCTATCACTCTCCGTACGTTCTTATACTGGGTGCAAAGTTATTTGGAGATAGACCGTCTTTATCTCTTCAAAATCGTTTGGATGTAGCGTTGGAGTATTTATTTTCCCATCCTGAAGCGAAAATAATTGTTTCAGGTGGTCAAGGAGAAGATGAAGATATACCGGAAGCTCACAGCATGAGAAACTATTTAATGGTACACGGTATAGATGAGAGTCGTATTTTAATAGAAGAT
Organism: Bacillus cereus group sp. BfR-BA-01349; assembly: GCF_022663795.1. Taxonomy (NCBI): domain Bacteria; kingdom Bacillati; phylum Bacillota; class Bacilli; order Caryophanales; family Bacillaceae; genus Bacillus; species Bacillus cereus group sp. BfR-BA-01349. Next base: position 56,632 of record NZ_JAKUGE010000029.1, on the reverse strand, counting down.
CAATCTACAAATACGTATGAAAACTTAAAGTTTAGTATGGATTTATATAATGTGAAACATGCGGTAGTTGTAAGTAATACGTATCATTTATATCGAACGAAAATAATTGCAAAGCGTTTAGGCATGAAGATGGAGGCACTAGCTGCTGAAACACCAATTCGTTCTAAGAGAAAAATGTATGTTCGCGAATATGCTGCTATTATGAAAACAATATTGTTCGACCGTTAGAGCTCAAATGTGAGCTCTTTTTTAATTTAAAAGCGTATCATTTGAAATGAATGCCATATTCCATCAAAATAAAGGAAACAACAGTAAAGGAGTTGTATTTGTGATTCAATTTAATCATGTGTCAAAATCGTATGAAGATGGCACGAAAGCAGTGGATTCATTGCATTTAGAAATTAAAAAGGGAGAATTTTTTGTTCTTATCGGTCCGAGTGGTTGCGGGAAAACCACGACAATGAAGATGATTAATCGTTTAATCGAAACGACTGAAGGATCGATTTTAATCGATGGAAAAGATATTCAACAATATAATATAAACGAATTACGTTGGGATATAGGATACGTGTTGCAACAGATTGCTTTGTTTCCTCATATGACAATCGCTGAAAATATTGCAGTTGTTCCTGAAATGAGGCAATGGAGCAAAAAAGAAATTAAAGCACGCGTCGATGACTTGTTACATATGGTTGGATTAGAGCCGGATATATATCGAGATCGTATGCCTGATGAATTGTCAGGAGGACAAAAACAACGTGTCGGTGTCGTGCGAGCATTAGCCGCAAACCCGAAAATCGTTCTTATGGATGAACCATTTAGTGCGTTAGATCCATTAAGTAGGGAACAGCTTCAGAAGGATATTGTACAGTTGCAAAAAAAGATTCAAAAAACAATCGTGTTCGTAACACATGATATGCAAGAAGCATTATCACTTGGAGATCGCATTTGTATTATGAAAGAAGGAAAAGTTGTTCAACTAGATACACCAGAAGGAATTATACATAATCCGAAAAATGAATTTGTAGAGGAGTTCATTGGAAATCATGGGCGAACTTGGTATGAGGGGAAAAGTGTAGCAGATGTATTGCCACTTGATCAAAGTGTGCAATTAGAAGGGCAGGCGCTATCATTACATTCTTCCTTACAAGAAGCACTAGTTCGTGTGCGTGATGAAGAGGTCGTTCCAGTTGAAGAAAACGGTCAATATATTGGAGCGTTAACAAGTCGTCATATTGTCAATTACATTGTTGAACAAATGAAGGAAAGAGGCTAAACAGTGACTAATTTTATACAAACGTTCCAAGAACGAAAAATAGAATTACTAACTGCATTAAGTGAGCATTTACAAATATCGCTTATTTCATTATTTTTTGCAGTAATTATAGCAGTGCCACTTGGCATCTTATTAACAAGAAAAGAACGAATGGCTGAATTTATAATAGGAACTTCTGCAGTAATGCAGACAGTGCCATCACTTGCATTGCTTGGACTCTTAATTCCGTTAGTAGGAATCGGAAAACTTCCAGCGATTATCGCATTAGTTGTGTATGCACTATTACCTATTTTACGAAATACATATACAGGAATAAGGGAATTAGATGAATCTCTAATAGAAGCCGCGAAAGCTATGGGGATGAATAGTTGGAGAAGATTGTGGAAGGTAGAACTTCCTCTTGCATTGCCTATTATTATGGCCGGTATTCGTACAGCGATGGTATTAATTGTTGGAACGGCTACATTAGCAGCTCTCATTGGTGCTGGTGGGCTCGGTAAGCTTATATTATTAGGTATAGATCGAAATGATCATGCACTTATCATTTTAGGGGCCGTACCAGCCGCGTTACTCGCTTTATTCTTTGATATAGTACTTCGCATACTTGAACGACCGAAACGCTCTTCTAAGCGTGTTATATTGACGATATGTATTGTTTGTATAATGATTGCTTCTCCATTTCTTTGGAGTACAGAAAAGAAAGATATTGTTATTGCGGGCAAACTTGGATCAGAACCTGAAATTTTAATTCAAATGTATAAGCAGCTTATTGAACAAGATACAGATTTACACGTACAATTAAAACCAGGTCTTGGGAAAACAGCATTTGTATTTGAAGCGTTGAAATCAGGGGAAGTAGATATATACCCAGAATTTTCAGGAACAGCTTTATCTACTTTCGTGAAAGAAGAACCAAAGAGTACAAATCGTGATGAAGTATATGAGCAGGCTCGCGTTGGAATGGAAAAGAAATATAATATGATTATGTTGAAGCCAATGGAGTATAACAATACATATGCACTAGCCATGCCGAAAAAAATAGCAGATCAAAAGAATATAAATACAATTTCTGATTTAGGGAATGTTGCGCAGGAAGCCAAAGTAGGATTTACATTGGAATTTGCTGATCGTGAAGATGGTTATAAAGGAATGCAAAAATTATATAACTATAAGTTCTCAAATGTTAAAACGATGGAGCCGAAGCTGCGTTATAGCGCAATTGAATCTGGAGATGTTAACGTAATTGATGCATATTCAACAGATAGTGAATTGGAGCAATACGGACTGAAAGTGCTAAAAGATGATAAAGGGTTATTCCCACCTTATCAAGGAGCACCATTATTAAGAAAAGAAACGTTACAGAAATATCCTGAACTTGAAAAGGTATTAAATAAATTATCTGGAAAGATTACAGATGAAGAAATGCGAAAAATGAATTATGAAGTTAACGTAAATGGTAAAAGTAGTGAAGAAGTCGCAAAACAATTTTTACAAAAAGAGAATTTACTTCGTTAAATTTACAAGAAATATACAAATTTATATGTTTGAAATGACCGTTCATTACAAAATGAGCGGTTTTTTTGTGCATACTTATACATTTTTTCAAAAAAGTATTCCATTTTTGCTCATTTTCTTTTAGAATAAGTAATGTTTTCCTGAAAAAATATAAGAGAAACGTCTATTAGAGAAAAAGGTGACTTTAATAGTTGAACGAACATAACACCTAGAATGACAGATGGGGTGGTACAAATAGAAAAGAAGTTAGGATTTTTTCCATTAATCGCATTAGTAGTTGGAACAATGGTTGGTGGCGGTGTTTTTAGTTTACCGCATGATTTAGCAGTAGGAGCAAACAGTGGTGCAATAATAATTGGCTGGTGTATTACAGCGATGGGAATGATTCCCCTTGCGCTCGTATATCAAACGTTAGCAAGACAAAAACCGGAACTTGAAGGTGGAATTTATAGTTATGCACGTGCTGGTTTTGGTGAATATATTGGATTTAATAGTGCTTGGGGATATTGGCTAGCAGGAATCTTAGGTAATGTCGCAACAATTATGTTACTGTTTAGTACATTAGGTTATTTCTTTCCAATTTTCAAAGGAGGAAATAATGTTGCGTCTATCGTTGGGGCATCACTTTTATTATGGACACTTCATTTTCTAATTTTATTTGGGATCCGTGAAGCTTCTATTATGAATGTTATCGCAACAATAGGGAAGTTAGTTCCAATCGTTTTATTTATTGTTGTAATGGTAACAGCCTTTCGCTGGGACACATTTACACATGATTTTTGGGGAGAAGGAACGATCTCACTTTCCGCTATACTTGGTCAAGTGAAAAATACAATGCTTGTAACACTTTGGGTTTTCATTGGAGTTGAAGGAGCGGTTGTATTATCTGGAAGAGCGAAGAATAGTCGAGATGTTGGTAAGGCAACAGTATTGGGACTTATTTTAGTAATGTCCATTTATATTTTAATTTCTGTCCTGTCAATGGGAGCTATGACAAGAGGCGAACTTTCTGTGTTAGAAACTCCGTCAATGGGACATGTATTAGAGCACGTTGTTGGCCCATGGGGTGCAGTTGCGATTAACATCGGATTAGTTGCTTCACTTGTCGGTACATTAATTGGCTGGTTTTTACTTGTTTCTGAAATTTCTCATGTAGCAGGAAAAGATGGCGTATTTCCGAAAGTCTTTACGAAAACAAATAAAAAGCAAACACCGCACATGGCATTATGGATTTCAAATGGTGTTGCCCAAATTATATTTATCATCGTTTTGTTTTCGGAATCGACATATCAAATTATGTATTTCATTGCATCAACATCAATTTTATTACCATATTTATTATCAGCGTTATTCCAATTTAAATTAGTCATTACAAACGAGCTAAAAGACGCAAAATTAAAGAACGGAGCGTTGGCTTTAATTGCTTCTATTTACTCTGTATGGCTTCTTTATGCAGCTGGTTTAAAGAATTTACTACTCGTTTCAATTGTGTATGGAATTGGAATTATTGTTTACACGTTTGCAAGAAAAGAACAAGGGAACCGTTGCTTTGTAGGTGCAGAGAAATATGTGATGTGGGCAATTATTGTTGCGGCTATCACATCCATATATATGTTATTAACTGGAAATATAAAAATGTAAAAAGTCCTTTTCATTTAAAGGGCTTTTTTCTTTGTTTAGAGAATATTTACTACATAAGATATTCAGGAGGGATGAGAATGGAAAAAAAAGAACAGTTGTCTAGAATAATTGATTTAGCTAGTGAGTTAAGGAAAGTATTAGTGCAAGAATCTTTTTTTAATCATCATCCTGAACTGAGAGGAGTCATTGAAAATTTAGCAAGTTCTGTTGAAAATTTGGCGGAATTACAAATAAGTAAAGATGAAAACGCTGAAGATCGATTACGTTACGTACTTGCGAAAATGAAAATTGCTCATAATGCAATTTTACAAGAGAAAAAAGCATTTCCTTCTCATTAATATAAGTTTTTATTTTGAACCTGGCGGATAACGTCAGGTTTTTTATTTCTAGTTTTTCGTTTCTTTCATACACTAAGAATAGTATGAAAAAAGAAGGTGACTAAGGTGAAATTACATAAAGCTCTTCAGCCAAGTTTTATAAAACGAATGTACTATATGAGATTTTTAGGGAAATTTACAAAAGCTGAGAAAGAGAAGAGTGGAGAGAATTTCTTTGTACAATGCTTATCGCCAATACCATTCACTTTACAGGAACAATTTACAAATGAACCATATGTATTTGAAGGGTTATGTAGCAATAAAAAGAATGAAAAAATCTTTTCGGAATTAAAGAAGAGGAAATTAGAAAAGCAACTAGTAATGTTTCGTCTTTATTATGAAAGAGGAAATGTATACGTGGAGTTAATATGTACAGAAGAACCGAAAGAAATAGCAAGCAGCTATAAAATGATTCCGGCACCTAAAGTTACAAATAATAAAAAAAGAGAATCTTTAGAACGAAAACTTAGCAACGGTTATTTATCATTTCTTATGCCAAAATTTCCGAAAGACTTTGAGCCTCCCGAATTATTGTGGCACGATGGAAGACTTTACGGAAACATATCCCTAAAGTCATCAATTAGCTCAATCGCCTATTTTGAACAGAAACGTGAATGTAAATATATAAACTGCAGTGACTGGACGAAGTATGTAGAAATAGCGGTAGAAGATCAATTATATTTTGTAAGTGATTATGTGTATGAGCAATTAAAAAAACGAATGCATGAAGAAGGTAAGCTAGTTGAAGTAGAGGATATAAAAGTACAAAAAGATGAATGGGAATGGGATGAGCGTGAATCGTCTTTTTTACAGTATGTACAAAGTATGGTGCATAATAAAGGGTTATATTTGGATGAAACGGATATTTATAATTTCCATATAAGTGTAAAAACAAATATGTTAACGATTCTTGGTGGTATACCGGGCGTTGGGAAATCACGGTTTGTGCAAACTTATGCAGAAGCATTAGGGTTACAGTATGGGGAAGAGTTGGTTTGGATTCCGATTTCGCCATCGTATCAAGAACCACATGATTTACTTGGTTACCTTCATCCAAATGGTACTTTTATTGAAAGTGAAACGAAGTTAGTTAGAACGTTAATGAAGGCGAAAGAAAATCCCAATCAACTGTATATAATCGTTTTTGATGAAATGAACATGTCTTATATTGAGCATTGGTTTACTCCGTTTCTATCTGTTCTTGAACTTGAAACAAAAAATCGTATTTTAAACTTGTATGAGGGTGTACAGGACATAGAGAATTCAATTCCATCAACAATTGAAATTGGAGAAAATATTATATTTGTAGGTACTGTGAATTTTGATGAAACAACAAAAGAGCTCTCTGATCGATTATTAGATCGAACGAACCTAATAACGTTACAGAAAATTCCGTTTTGTGAGATGGACATGGAACAGGGGAAAGTCGTATTACATCCACCTTTGAAAGTAACAGCGGGAGAATTTCGGATAAATTGGATGAGAAATAAAGCGATGATTGAAGTGTTTTCTGAAGAAGAATTAGAGCTATTAGATAAGTTGCATGTCGTATTGTCATCACATGACGCGTCTAAGGGAATTTCTTTCCGATGTGCAAATGCAATTGCGACTTATTTGCAAAACATACCGTTCCAAAATAATCATACCTATATGATCAGTAGAGAAGAGGGGTTTGATTTACAAATAAAGCAGCGTGTATTGACGAAAATCAGAGGGACCGAAATGATGGTTGGGCCTTTACTTTCTGAAGAAGCAAAAAGGGGGGCGACCTTAGTACCTCTTTTGCAATCTGCACTTGCAAACAGAGTATCTACATTTGAACACTCTTTAGCATATATACGAGAAAAACGTAGAGAACTGGAGCTGTATGGATATGCAAAATGAAGGGCGTTACGAAACAAAAATCGTTGATACGAATGAAACGCTCCCTTTTGTATTAAAGTTAATCATTGGAAATGAGGGGAAAGGAGATTATATTTTATTAAATCGTCTTTGTACATCTACTACAGCATTAGTTCAATGTATTTATAAAGTACAAGAATTAAAACCAATAAGATTGCAGTACAATTATGAAATTCCAATGAATATTACTTTTATATGGAATAAAGTATATGAGGGACAGAAAAATATAAAAGAGGCTCAATATGAAATAAATGAAAAAAAACAAAGAGTATTAATATATGAACATGGGAAAACAGAATTCTTTTATCCATGGCGCTGTGGTTTATACCATTTTGAAGTGCGTATAGAAGATACAACGTATTATGGCGCATTTCAAATCGTACCGAAAAACTTTTTTGATGATCAATTTGAAATGATTCAAGACTATGTGAAGTCAATTTTAAATGAGTTGATTTTGGATAGAGGTTACTATAAAAAGACCTTCTCTGCACTTAGCGATATTGAGGATTCTTCTTATTTAGTGTTACTTAGAAAGTTACCCCCAAAAATGAAAATGATAAAGCAAATCTTTAAGAAAATAGAATCAAGCTCAAAATTTATAAATGAATATAAATGGGAAGGAAAAGAGCGAAGGCCAACAAGAAAAGGAACTATAGTGGCAGAACGAAAACCTTATGCCAAACATTATAATCGTAAGTTTATGGAACAAAAAAATAGTAAGGAAAATGCATTTCTTAAATATAAAGCGATGCAATTTTATCATTATTTAATTGAAGCAAAAAGTTTTTTACGTCAAACAATTGAAATCTTAGAAAGAGAAAAAAAGAAAAAATCAGAAGAGTTTCAAGCCGTAAAAACGATTATACAAACAATTGAGCGTAATGGATCGGTAACTGATAGAGAGAAGCAAAAATATAAAAATATACATTTACTAAAAGAAGCCGATTTACGAAAGAGCTCAATGAAAATACAAGAATATAAAATATTGGCGCATATTGTGCATGAAAATGTACAATACTTTCAAATGTTAATGCATTCTTCGTTTTGGAGGGAAGTTACTGAAACAAGTAACATGAACTTACATGATTTACCGATACCACATCAACAATTACTACATCATTTAGAAGTGCTCCCGCAATATACGGATCAATCTCCATCGTTATTATTTGTTTATAAGCCAACGTTTTTAGTGTATGAATATTACGCTTTTTTTATCGTTATTTCAATTTTAGAGCAAATTGGTTTTGAAGCTAGAAACTCTATCCGTGAACAAATACAAGAACATTTTTATGTAGATGGATTACAAGATGGAACGACAGTAGTTTTAGAACGAGATGATATAAAGGTGCATGTTGCATTTAATGACTTAATTGAAACACATCCTCTTATTGCATTAAGTAAAGGTAGTAATTTTTACAATGGTGAGGATACGAAGAAGCCAGATATTCGCTTAGACTGTTATGTAAAAGAAGATGGGAAATACGTATATAAATCTTCTATTATTATTGAAGTGAAGTATAGTCCAATGTACAATATTTTTCAGCACGTCGGAAATACGAAAGCAACTGAGCAAATGTATAAGTACTGGTCTATAAAGTATGTAGAAGAACAGGATGGAAAGCGAGTCTATTATCGAAGGTCAATTTATGAAGTCATTTGTGTATATCCAGGAAGCCATATGCATAGTAAAAAAATTGAGTCTGGATGCGGCGTTTTCTTGCAGTTATATCCATATAAGACGAAACAAGGGGAAGAGAAATTAGCTGGAAAACATGGGATGATACAAATTTTTGAAAAATGGTTAAAAAGCATTAAGAAGTAAAAGAAATCCTTTTTCATAAAGGATTTCTTTAGATTAAGAAGAATTATATGCTGTATGGAAAGAAACATAATGTAATTTAGATTTGAAAAGTGCTACAAATGTGTTATTAAAAGGAATGTGAGCGCGGGATAAAAGTCGATTAAATTGGAATCTAATTCATTTTGCAGAATATAATAAGTCATAAATATTTTTAGTTGCATACGAAGATTTATTCTTATATGATAGATAGTGAAAGCGTTATCAAAAACAGAGCGGCGATGGGAAAGGCGGTTAAATATGTTCCAGCGTGTTCAAACAAAGGAAGAACATTTTGGGTTCGAGCAACTATGGGGAGATTTTTGTGAAGAAAGAAACTTAATGTTCGTAGAACGTAATTTAAATCCATCACGATTTTTATTAATAGAAGATGAACATCCTATTGGTACAGTAGAATGTATTAAGTATACGATACCTGAACAATCAAATTCTGAGTTTTTCTATCCGTTTTCTAAAAATGATTTAGTAAAAGATTTGAAGAATGTGTATGAAATAGGTAAGTTAAGTATTTCGAAAACGTCTCGTGGGAGAGGACATTTCAAAAGGCTAACAGCTATTTTATTTATACATGCGTTAGAAACAAAAGCTGAATGGTACATTGCAGCAGTAACAAAAAGAATGTATATGTATTTACTTACACTTGGTTTTCCAATTGAGCCAATAGATAATCCATTTCAGTTTCATGATACTTTACAAGGTGTACCAGTAAGAATTCATGCTCGAAAAGGGGTTACGCATTTGTATTCTTTAAAAGAATTTCGTGATGTGATTCAAGGGAATGCTCATGCACAGGCATTAATTGCAGAATACAGTAAAAATATTATGTTAACGAAATAAAGCGAAGTGAATATGTATAATAAAGAGAATAATATTTGTATAGGATATAACTCTTCATTAAAAAAGACCCTTATTATTTTAATAAGGGTCTAAAAATTATAATCCAAATATACTAAAAATCATTTTGCGGCGCTTCGGTTTCTTTTCTCGTTCATATGTTGGTTTTGAATCAGGAGTAATATAAATGGGTTCTTCTTTCGTTAGGGCAGCTTCTAACTTTTGAATTCGCTCTAACATTTCCTCCATTTCACGACGGTGTTGTAAAAGTTGGTACGTGACGACATCATTTGCCTTATCTTGCATTTGTTCTTCCATTCGATCAAGTCTTCTCGTAATAGTGTTTAATTGATCAGCTAATTGCTCAAAATCATTCGATGATATGTTTTGAACAATTGTATTAACTTGAGTTTTTAATTCCTCAACTTCATTTGAGGAAGCCTTTTGAGTAGATTGAGAATTTTGAGATTGCTCTATTTGAAATCGATGGTGTTCTAACATTTGATCGACATCCTCTTGTGTGAAAATAAAGTGACCATATTTGTTTTTCTCTATCGTAAGATTTAATTGTTGTGCGATCCGGACAACAGCCTTTGGGCTAACACCTAATTTCTTTGCGATAAATGGTGTTTTATATTCCAAAATAATCCCTCCTATATATATCCTGTTGAATGATTTCGAGCTATGAAGTAAGTTCCCTTCTAGTGTGACAAAAGAAGTGTGGAATCGGCAAAGAAAGTGTTTTTTCACGAAATTGAGTTGAGAAGAATAGTTCGTTTAAATAAAAATGTTTTATCGTAACATTTAGAATAATTTGACGAGTGTAAATGAATTAGATTATCATAATGATAAATATCTTTTTTATGTATGCATATAATATATAAAAAGGTGGTTGCTAATGTAGAATTTTGTTAGAGTATTAGAATGCTTACTTCACTTGAATAAAATTAAGTAGGAGGTGGCTTCCTTGCTTACAATGTAAGTAAGGAAAAGTATTTGGACATATATAGTATAAGTATAGTGATTGTTTTAATTGCTTTAACGGCATTTTTCGTTGCAGCAGAATTTGCAATTGTTAAAGTGAGAAGTTCACGAATTGACTATTTAATTGCAGAAGGAAATAATCGTGCAAAATCGGTCAAAACAGTCATTACAAACTTAGACGAATATTTATCTGCTTGTCAGCTAGGAATTACTGTTACAGCTTTAGGAATTGGGTGGTTTGGTAAACCTGCGTTAAAGCAAATGTTTGATACGCTTTTTGCAAATTGGAATATCTCTACTCAACTAGCAGACATTTTTGCTGTGATTTTAGTGTTTTTGTTAATTACTTTTTTGCATGTTGTAATAGGTGAATTGGCCCCAAAAACATTTGCAATTCAAAAATCTGAACAAGTGAGTTTACTTGTTTCTAAGCCGTTAATTTTCTTTTATCGTATTGCATTCCCATTCATTTGGCTATTAAATGGTTCAGCTCGAATCATTACGAAGCTGCTAGGGCTAAAACCGCCGAAGGGACATGATGAGGTTCATTCAGAAGAAGAATTACGGTTGTTAGTTTCAGAAAGTTATAGAAATGGTGAGATTAATCAATCTGAATATAAATATGTGAATAAAATTTTTGAATTTGATGATCGGATTGCAAAAGAAATAATGGTACCTCGAACTGAAATGAATATTATAAGTAAAGAGATGTCTGCTGAAGAAGCTCTGCAAAAAATGTCTCGTGAAAAATATACAAGGTATCCAGTTGTTGATGGCGACAAAGACCACGTAATAGGTTTTGTGAATTTTAAAGATATTTTTACTGAATTTGTACAACATAAAGCTGTTAATAAGAAGACAGTAGAGCAATATATGAGACCAATTATTTTAGTTATCGATTCTATTCCAATTCATGATTTGTTTTTGAAAATGCAAAAAGAAAGAACACATATTGCTATATTGATAGATGAATATGGTGGAACATCTGGACTTGTTACTGTTGAAGATATTCTGGAAGAAATTGTTGGAGATATTCAGGATGAGTTTGATACGGATGAGCAGCCAGAAATTCAAAAGGTTAGTGAAACGAAGACGACACTAGAGGGAAAAGTACTTGTTAGTGAAGTAAATACGTTATTTGGTTTAGGGATTGATGATGATGGTGTTGATACAATCGGTGGTTGGATTTTAACGAAGAATATAGAGATTGCTGAAGAGGATTCCATTGAAATTGAAAATTATAAGTTTTGTGTGAAAGAATTAGATGGACATTATATAAAAAGATTAGAAGTTACAAAGATAGTAGAATCGATTGTTATTTTAGAAGATGAAAAACAAATTTCGTTACAAGAGCAAATTAGCTCGTAAACTCTGCTATATAGCAGAGTTTTTTTGAGCATAATGTTTTTTGAGGGATAGGAGCTATGATACAATGACATAAGTCAAACCTTTCACTAGGTGAAGTATTGTTGTATACATATATTTGGAAGGAGAAGAAGTATGAAAAAGCATTTATATATAAATGGAGACTGGAAATCTGTAAACACGTATAAACCATTGTACGCACCATATTCTGAAGAAACATTAGCGGAAATTGCACAAGGAACGGAAGAAGATGTAAAAGAGGCTGTTACTGCTGCAAAAAATGCAATGACAAAAATGAATACATTATCTGCATATGATCGTGCGACTATTTTAGAGAAAGTTGCACAAAAAATGGATGAAAGAAGAGAAGAATTTGCAGAGATTATTGCAAAAGAAGCTGCAAAACCAATACGTGCTGCAAGGGGAGAAGTAGATCGTACTGTTCAAACGTACAAATTTGCAGCTGAAGAAGCGAAGCGTATATATGGTGAGACATTGCCATTAGACGCCGCACCTGGTGCGGATGGGCGTATCGCATATACAATCCGAAAGCCGATTGGGGTTATAGGGGCTATTACACCATTTAATTTCCCATTAAATTTAGTAGCGCATAAAGTTGGACCAGCAATTGCTGCCGGAAATACAGTTGTATTAAAGCCAGCTGATCAAACGCCATTATCATCTTATGCATTAGTTGAGTTATTTGAAGAGGCAGGATTGCCAAATGGAGCTTTAAATATCATTTCTGGCCCTGGCTCCACGGTTGGTGAGGCCATCGTCAAAAATGATTACGTTGCTTCTATTACTTTTACCGGAAGTCCAAAAGTTGGAATTGGAATAAAACAAAAGGCGGGGCTAAAACGAGTTACGTTGGAACTAGGATCAAATGCTGCTGTTATCATTGATGAAGATGTAGAGTTAACAGATGAAATAATTGAACGTGTAAAATGGGGAGCATTTGTTAATAATGGACAAGTTTGTATTTCCGTACAACGTGTTTTTGTACATGAAACGAAAATGCATGAATTTCTTTCGAAGCTGAAGAAAGCGATGGAATCAGTTGTTGTTGGTGATCCACTGCTTGAGGAAACGGATGTATCAGCTTTAATTTCAAAAAAAGATGTAGAGCGAATTGATATGTGGGTTCAAGAAGCAATTAAGGAAGGAGCAACTGTTTTATGCGGTGGTAAAAAGCGCGATGCAAGAATTTTTGAACCGACTGTATTAACAAATGTTCCAGATCATGTATCTGTGCAGTGCCAAGAAGTATTCGGCCCACTCATGACAGTAAATACATTTAAAGAATTTGATGAAGCGATTGAACAAGTAAATAATTCGCGTTACGGCTTACAGGCAGGTGTATTTACAAATAATTTAGTTAAAGCAATGCGTGCAATTGATGAGCTAGAGGTTGGTGGTGTCATGATTAATGATATACCAACGTTCAGAGTAGATCATATGCCTTATGGTGGTGTGAAAGAAAGTGGTACGGGGCGTGAAGGAATTAAATATGCAATAGAAGAAATGACAGAAATGAAATTAGTATGTATTAAAAAATAAAATAGAAAAACTTAAAACTTGCACTAAAAAACGAGTAGGAAATGTTTACGATTCCATACTCGTTTTTTACGCTTCTAGTAACTATTTAATTAAGTGTAACTTTTACTTCATTTCTTGTTTGAAAATAGTATCTTCTACATAAATTTGTTCTTTATCTACAGCAGTAGCATGAGTTAATACTAAACCGATTGGTGTTTTTGTATCTTTATTTTGAACAATTGTAAAAGGAACATTTTTTCGTTTGCTAATTTAATGTATTTTGATAAATGTGGGTAAGCAATGCCACCATTTAGGAGGAGTTGTAATGATTGAGAAGGGCGCATGCTACCCGCCACTTCAGAGTATACATTACTTTGCATTACTTGACCGATCGTTAAAGCGATTTCCACACGCTCACGTAATGTAGTTAAATACATATTACGTTCTTCTGGTTTGTTTTGCTTTTGGCCGTAAATGCCTTCTTGGAGATAATCTTCCACATTTTTATTTACCATATTTTTCACACCTTTCATTTTCTATTGTACGCAAGAATTAAAAATGATGCAAAAAAAGTCGTTTTGACTACGGAAATAATGAAAATATGTGAAGGAAAAAGGGGATTTGCATACAATTAGTTAAATAAGAAAGAAAAAATAATTTTATCAACAGAAATTAACAAAATGTGACAAAAATCTATTAACGAATCGTATTTTTTGTGTTAATATTCAAAATATAAAGGGTATTCGTCGTATGGAAATGGAGGTTTTTCCAATCGATAAGGATATTAAAGAAATATTTTGTTCACACTTGAAAAACAATAGGCACCAATTCGTAGAGAACTGGAAAAACAAAATGATAATTTCCGAAAAAGATCCATTTAAACTAGAAGTAGTTCAAAATGGAGAGGATTTACTAGAGTTAATTATCGAACTTACTATGGAAGATAAAGATATAAATTATCTTCAACCGTTATGTGAGAAAATTGCTATTGAACGTGCTGGAGCAGATGCGAATATTGGAGATTTTGTTTATAACGCAAACGTGGGAAGAAATGAACTTTTCGAAGCGATGTGTGAATTAGATGTTAGTGCTCGTGAATTGAAACCAATTATGGCAAAAATACATACTTGTTTTGACAAATTAATTTATTATACCGTTTTAAAATACTCGGAAATTATATCGAAGAATTTAGAGGAAAAACAGCAATATATTAACGAAACACATAAAGAAAGACTGACGATTTTAGGACAAATGTCAGCTAGTTTTGTACATGAATTTCGTAATCCGCTTACTTCCATTATGGGGTTTGTCAAATTATTAAAGGCAGATCATCCGAGTTTATCGTATTTAGATATTATTTCGCATGAATTAGATCAATTAAATTTTCGTATTTCGCAATTTTTACTCGTATCAAAAAAAGAAATGTGGAATGAATCGGAACGGTTTTGGCTTAATGACTTGTTTCAAGACATTATACAATTTTTATATCCGAGTTTGGTCAATGCGAATGTTTTGATTGAAAAGAATTTACCGTATCCAATTCCGCTTGTTGGTTATCGAAGTGAAGTGAGACAAGTATTTTTAAACATATTAATGAATTCAATTGATGCTCTTGAATCAATGAAAGAAGAACGAAAAATTATCATTGATGTATTTGAAGAAGATCAAGCTATTCGAATTGTGATAAAAAATAATGGACCAATGATTCCAGCTGAAAATGTAGAAACGATTTTTGAACCATTTGTAACTACTAAAAAGTTAGGAACTGGTATTGGATTATTTGTATGTAAACAAATTGTGGAAAAACATAATGGATCCATTATGTGTCGATCAGATAACGATTGGACAGAATTTCAAATTGCATTTCAAAAATAAACAGTCTACACCAAATGAATGGTGTAGACTGTTTTAATTTGTGAGTATAACGGCTTCTAATTTAGGATCTTTAGTTGAATAACCTACTATTGAAATTGTATAAATAACATTTGGTTCAACATTGAATTTCGGTATAGTCAATAAAACGTTTTTATTATCTGCGAGTGAAATTTCAATATCTGCTGTACCAGGGCTAACTTGCAAAAAATCTGTTATTTGTTTAAAGAGTACATTTTCAAATAAATGATCCCCATCTTTTAAATCTACATTTACAACAGGGGTATCTGGAGAGAAATGTGCAAACCGTATTTTTGCTTGACCAGCTGGTAAATGTGTATTATCAAGTATAGGCTGTAATTGTAGGTGATTATCACTATTTATTGCAGCAAGAGTGTAAGTATGATTTCCCATTATTGGTACCAACGCGGAAAAGATTGGAGTTTCATTTCCGACAGGAACAATGTCTATACGGTATTTACCTTGCACTAATGATAAATAAGGGCTGAATTGCTTAAATGAAATATTTTTAATAACCTTTTGTCCGTTTACTAAAATGTCAACTGCTGGTATATTTGGATCGGCATGAAAAATTCTTATATGTGACGGTAAAGCAGCTTCTTGTGAGTCTCTTGTTTCATACGCCTGTACAAGTTTTGATAGTGCATCGTAATATTTCATATATAATTCTATATATTTTTTAGGATTACGAAACTGATAGTAACGTGCGAGCTGTTCGTATTGCGTAACTTCTTGTCCATATTTTTCGATTTCAGATTGAGACATGAACATTCCTCCTTTGTCATCATTAAAACTATATGCGAAGCAAGAAAGCGGTTATGCAAAAAAAAGATTTTATAAGGGGAAAATTAAAAATTGACAACAAATATGTTGTCATAAAGAGGTGCTGGTACTTACGAGAATTTCGTAGAGTAAAGCAGTACATATGACTGCACGAAAGTAAAATAAATTCCAAATTGAAAGTGTATTTCAATTAACATATTGAATACATGTCCAAAAATCGCTAGAAAACTAGGGGTTTTTTTAATTATAGGCAAATACACATACAAAGTGATAATTGTCCTACATAAATTATAAAGGAAAGATAGTTTGAATCTGAGGAAAGGGGTGCCACTTCGGGATAGAGATATCCTGATAGTAATTGTGATGTGAATGAAGTTATGAAAAGGTTTTGTGTTATAGGCTGTAGGATGAATTTGTAAACTTCATTTTTCTATTTATTTTAGCAATTGACAGTATTAACCCATAAGAGAGCGTCATGACGAACTGATTAGTGTGGTTAATCGGTTCTTTTTTTATAGTTTAAAAATGAAAAGTTTACATATTAAATATGAATCTGAATTGATTAGTAAGGTGGGGTGTCGAAATTTGTTTTAAAATATGCAATTTAAAGTAGGATAATAGGAAGGAGTTTAACGGGAGTTCCGTCGAAGTGTACAGAATGTCGGTATTTAAGGACAGCTGGCATTATGCTATAAAAACATTTGGTGATGCAGTCATTTCATATAAAAGGGAGGGGGATTTGGGCGTATAGAAAAGGGTTGGTCTTCGTTTTCTAGTTCTGAATTTTCTGTTTTATAAATATTTTTAAGCACTCATTTGTATATTTTATAATAGTTTTTTGATAAATTCACTGCTTTTGCAGAGGATTCTTTTTTATGAAAGAAACGTCAATTTTCTTCATATATATATACAAATTGGAGAAATGGGGGAGCGCTATGCGCGATTACTTAATTAAACCACTTGTTGGTCAGCCGTATCCAATGATTTCACATGGAAAAGGTGTTTATTTGTATGATCAAAATGGCAATAAATATTTTGATGGTTCGTCAGGAGCAATTACGGCAGGTATTGGGCATGGCGTAAAGGAGATTGCAGACGTTATTAAAAAGCAAGCTGAGGAGATTGCTTTCGTTTATAGATCACAGTTTACGAGTGAACCAGCTGAAAAATTAGCGAAGAAGTTAAGTGATTTAAGTGTAGGAGATTTGAACTGGAGTTTTTTTGTAAATAGTGGTACGGAAGCGAATGAAACAGCTATGAAAATTGCAATTCAGCATTTTCAAGAGCGAGGTATTCAAGGGAAACATAAAATTTTATCAAGATGGATGAGTTATCACGGTATTACGATGGGTGCTTTATCGATGTCTGGTCACCCACTACGTAGACAACGTTTCGTATCTATTTTGGAAGATTATCCGACTATACCAGCTCCATATTGTTTCAGATGTCCTGTTCAAAAGGTATATCCAACTTGTCAGCTGGCATGTGCGACTGAACTAGAAAGATCAATTGAAAGAATTGGTGCAGAGCATATTGCTGCTTTTATTGCTGAGCCGGTTATTGGAGCAGCTGGAGGCGCGGTTGTTCCGCCGAAAGACTATTATAAAGTCATTAAAGATATTTGTAATCATTACGATATTTTATTTATTGCGGATGAAGTAATGACTGGGCTTGGTCGTACTGGAGCATGGTTTGCGATGGAGCATTGGGGCGTAGAGCCGGATATTATGACACTTGGTAAAGGATTAGGAGCGGGATATACACCGATGGCAGCTACAGTTGTAAGTGATCGTGTTATGGAACCAATATTACGCGGATCACGTTCAGTAATGAGTGGTCATACGTTAAGTGCAAATCCATTGTCTGCAGCAACGGCTTTAGCTGTTATTGAATATATGGAGAAACATAATCTCCCTGAAAAAACAGCAGAAAAGGGAGATTATTTAATAAAGGGCTTGCAGAAAGTTCAGCAACAATCGACAATCATTGCTGATGTGCGCGGAAGAGGGTTGCTAATCGGAGTAGAATTGCAACCGTTTACAAAAGCGTCGGAGCTTATTTCAGTTGCAGCTAAAAACGGCCTGCTTTTATATCAAGCAGTTTCAGGGCAAGCAGGAAAAGAAGATAGTGCACTGCTTGTAGCACCGCCAATGACAACTACATATTCCGAGTTAGATGAATTACTTTCAATTTTCTCTAAAAGTGTGGAAGAGATGATGCAAAAAGGAGGGCATAGTATCGCATGACAACTATTACAAATACATTCGGTAAATTAAAAGAAATTGAGGAAGTAATTTCTTTGTTCCATGATGATATGACATTAATGTTTGGGGGATTTGGAGGGATTGGATCCCCTCCATCTTTAATACAGGCAATTTTAGAAAAAGACGTTACAAATTTAAATTTGATTGGAAATGACACTGGATTTCCTGATGTAGGTATCGGTCGTCTTGTTACAAATGAAAGAGTTAAATCACTAATTACTTCTCACATTGGCTCCAATCCAAATGCAGGAAGGCAACTAAACGAGGGAAGATTACAAATTGAGTTTTCTCCCCAGGGAACATTAGCAGAGCGCATTCGCGCTGGTGGCGTTGGTCTTGGTGGTGTTTTAGTTGATGTTGGTGTTGATACAATTGTGGAAGAGGGAAAACGAACAGTTGAAATGAATGGTAAGACCTATTTAGTTGAAACAGCATTAACTGCTGAAGTTTCAATTGTATATGCAAAGAAGGCAGATCCGTTTGGTAACCTTGTATTTGACAAAAGTGCACGAAATATGAATCCTCATGTAGCTATGGCTGGGGATATAACAATTGTAGAAGCAGAAGAAATAGTCCCGCTTGGAAATTTAGATCCAGAGGAAATTGTCGTTCCAGGTGTTTTCGTAAATTATATTGTACCGTCGGAAGGAGTGAACTGGAAATGGGTATGGGCGTAGAAGTGAGGGATAAGATTGCTAGGCGTGCGGCGAAAGAAATACAAAATGGTATGATTGTAAATTTAGGTATTGGCATACCATCGCTTGTACCAAATCATTTGCCTGACGATATAAATGTTATGTTTCATGCGGAAAATGGAATCGTGGGCATGGGACCAACGCCAAGTAAAGGGAATGAAGACGAAAATTTGTGTAATGCAGCAGGTTTACCAACTTCTCTTATAACAGGAGCGAGTTATTTCGATAGCTGCACAGCGTTTGGGATGATTCGAAAAGGTTTGCTAGACATAACGATTCTTGGTTCATTACAAGTAAGTGAAAATGGTGATTTAGCAAACTGGATTGTACCTGGAAAACGTGTTCCAGGTATTGGTGGAGCAATGGATTTAGCACAAAAAGCGAAGCGGGTCGTTGTTGTGATGAATCATGTTGATAAGTACGGAAATGCAAAAATTGCTTCAGAGTGTACATTGCCATTAACTTCAAAGAAATGTGTAGATTTAATTATTACTGATATGGCAGTCATGGAGGTAACTCCGAGTGGACTTATATTACAAGAATTAATGAGCCCATACACAGTAGAAGATGTAAAACGACATACAGAAGCTGATTTTCAAATTAGTTCTAACTTACTAGTAATTGAATGAAGGGAGATGTAATATATGGAGCAATTAAAAAAGCAAGTTTGTGATTATATTGAGAGCCATGAAGAGGAAAGTGTGAAATTTTTAAAACGATTAATTCAAGAAAAGAGCGTATCTGGTGATGAAAGCGGTGCGCAGGCAATTGTGATTGAAAAATTACGTGAATTAGGTTTAGATCTCGATATATGGGAGCCCTCCTTTTCTAAAATGAAAGATCACCCTTATTTTGTATCACCCCGTACAAGTTTTTTGAATAGCCCAAATATTGTAGCGACTTTAAAAGGAAGTGGCGACGGGAAATCTATGATATTAAATGGGCATATTGATGTAGTTCCAGAAGGGGATGTGAATCAGTGGGAACATCACCCTTATAGCGGTGAGAAAATAGGGAATCGTATATATGGCCGTGGAACGACGGATATGAAGGGCGGAAATGTCGCACTTATGCTTGCGATGGAAGCGATCATTGAATCTAGCATTGAATTAAAAGGAGACATCTATTTTCAAAGTGTAATAGAAGAGGAAAGTGGCGGAGCAGGGACATTAGCAACTATATTACGAGGATATAAGGCAGATGGTGTCATTATTCCAGAGCCTACTAATATGAAGTTTTTCCCGAAACAACAAGGTTCCATGTGGTTTCGTCTACGTGTAAAAGGGAAAGCTGCACACGGTGGAACGCGCTATGAAGGGGTTAGTGCAATTGAAAAAAGTATGTTTGTTATAGAACATGTAAGAAAGCTAGAGGAGAAAAGAAATAGTCGAATTATAGATCCGTTATTTAAAGAAATTCCGATTCCAATTCCAATTAACATTGGGAAAATTGAAGGAGGGAGTTGGCCAAGTTCTGTTCCCGATGAATTAATTTTAGAAGGAAGATGCGGTGTTGCGCCGAATGAGACTATAGAGGCGGCAAAAGAAGAGTTTGAGAATTGGATTGCTGAATTAAATGATGTGGACAATTGGTTTGTTGAAAATCCAGTAGAAGTAGAATGGTTTGGAGCGAGATGGGTTCCTGGTGAACTAGAAGAGAATCATGAACTCATTACAACACTTCATCATAACTTTGTTGAAATCGAAGGGAACGAACCAATTATTGAAGCATCTCCGTGGGGGACTGATGGAGGTTTATTTACACAAATTGCAAACGTACCAACAATAGTATTTGGTCCAGGGGAGACGAAAGTAGCACACTATCCAAACGAATATATAGAAGTTGATAAAATGATAGCTGCCGCAAAAATTATTGCATGTACATTACTAGATTGGTGTGAGGTGAAAAAATGAAATACTATGAATCTTTTAGAGAACAGACGAATTGTTATACAGTAGAAGGCGTTTTAGATTATTTTAATAAGCGTATTCGGGTAGATCACTATACAGGAAATGTTGAAAGTATTATACAGACAATTGACGAACTAGCAGAGAAACATTCTTTCACTAAATGCATTATTAAAGGAAAGGGAGAGCATGTTTCAACATGGCTCTCTTTCGGTTTTTTGTTGGAAGCAACGATACCTCATTATTTTCAAGGACACGATGCATACTTTTTCGTGAAATATAATAATGATGAAAGACGAAATAGTATGCATTGGACTGAGGAAGATACTATATTAAGCGGTGTAAAAGGAAAAGAAATAAAAGAAAAAGTAGTTCCAGAGGAATTTTTGCTGAGAAAAGCGACTGAAGAAGATGCAGAAGAATTAGCAACTGTATTCGGAAAAGTGTTTGAAGTGTATCCGACACCTTTAAATGAAGCGAGTTATGTATTACAGACGATGAAAGAAGACGATACAATTTACTACGTATATGAATTTGAGGGGAAAATTATTAGTACAGCATCTGCAGAAATGAACATAAAGGAAGGGAATGCAGAATTAACGAATTGTGCTACTTTACCTGAATATCGTAAACATGGATTTATGAAAAGTTTACTAATTAAATTAGAGGAAGAACTTCGAGAAAGATCTATTTTCTGCTCCTATACAATTGCTCGATCGCTTTCTTTCGGAATGAATGCTGCCTTTCATCAATTAGGCTATACGTATACAGGAAGACTGGCAAATAATTGCTACATTTTCGATAAGTTGGAAGATATGAATATATGGGTGAAAGATCTATCTAGCTATTCGAAAGCAGTAAAACTTCCGCTTCAAAATTTGGCTGTAAAGCAAAACATTTAGGTGGAGCTGGGTGTTTGAAAAAGCCTTACTAATTAGAGTTTCGAGTTATCTAATGAAAATATAAAATTGATTAAAATTATAGAACGGAATCGTCATGCTTACAATCGCACATAGGTGTGCCGAAAATTCGGCATGTAATTGCTGGATTTTCGGCAAGAGGGGGGATGACATTGCTAGCAGTTTCGACACAAGAAGTCATTGAAGCGATTTTGGGCAGTATTGATGAGGCTATACACGCTGTAGATGAAAATGGAATTACAATATTTTATAATTCTGTAGCTGCAAAACACGATGGATCGAAGATTGAAAAAGTGTTAGGGAAACATCTGTTAGAAGCGTTCCCGTCTTTATCAAGGGAAACGAGTACATTGATGAAAGTACTAGATACAAAAAAACCTATCGTACATCAGGTACAACATTATCAAAATTTAAATGGTGAAGATGTTTGTACAGTAAATACGACGTTACCTATTTTTATAGATGGGAATATTGCTGGGGCTGTTGAAATTGCAAAGGATTACTCTACAATTCAAAAACTTACTGACACAATTGTTGACTTACAGTCGAAAATAAAGCGATCATCTAGAAAAAAAGTGATTAAAAAGCACGCTGCATTTGAGACGATAGTGACAAATGATACGCGGTTTAAACAGACGAAAGAGTTAGCACAAAAAGTAGCACCAACAGACGCGAATGTTTTAATATATGGTGAAACAGGAACAGGAAAAGAACTGTTTGTACAAGCAATTCATGAAGCTTCTAAAAGAAAAAACAAGCCATTTATTGCACAAAACTGTGCAGCTTTACCAGAGTCGCTATTAGAAAGTTTATTGTTTGGAACGACAAAAGGAAGCTATACGGGAGCGATTGAAAGAGCTGGGCTATTTGAACTTGTTGATGGTGGTACATTATTTTTAGATGAACTGAATTCAATGCCTCTTGATTTGCAGGCAAAAATGTTACGAGTGTTAGAAGATGGAGTCATTAGAAGAATTGGTGATAATAAGACGAGAAAAGTAGATGTTCGTGTTATTACCGCAATGAACCAGCCTCCAGAAATATGTTTACGAGAGAATAAAATTCGCACTGATTTATATTATCGCTTAAACGTATTTTCATTATATATCCCACCGCTTCGTGAAAGAACTGAGGATGTACTATTATTAGCATCTTATTTTTTGAAAGAATATAATAAAAGTTATAAAAAAGGTGTACTTCAAATTGATGAGGAAGCGAAAGATAGACTGCAAGCTTATCAGTGGCCTGGAAATGTCCGGGAGTTAAAACATACGATTGAACATGCTGTTATTATTGCAGAAGGGAATACATTAACAGCCAATTGTTTACCACGTACATTTCGGAAAGAGAAGTTTTCGAAGAAAAAAGGTATAATGCCACTTAGAGAAGCACTTCATCAAACAGAAAAAGAATTAATAGATCAAGCGTTGATTGAAACGGAAGGGAATATACTACAAGCCGCAAAAATGTTAGGTATCCCTCGTCAAACGCTTCAATATAAACTGAGCAAGTACGACAAAACCGCCGAATAATCGGCGGTTTTTGTGTGTTTGCACCAATAAAAGAGCGTTTACATATATAAAAAGTAATGAATATGATGTTAAGTATTGATTTCATACAACGCTTAAAAATATTTTTTTGCTTATGTAATAGGGTTCTCCGCACATTTACTTATCAACAATGCAAAGTTGGCATAACTATTGCTTATATAAAGGATGAGCGTATAAAAAGGGGGAATAGCAATGTTACATGATGTATACAAACCAAATCGTCACTGGAAGGATATCGAATTATGGAAAGATGTTACTGAAGAGCAATGGAATGATTGGGTTTGGCAATTAACGAATACGATCAAAACGTTAGATGACTTAAGAAAAGTGATTAACTTAACACCTGAAGAAGAAGAGGGCGTTAAAATTTCAACGAAAACGATCCCGTTAAACATTACACCGTACTATGCTTGGCTAATGAATCCTGATGATCCACGCTGTCCGATTCGGATGCAATCAGTACCGATTTCGGAAGAGTTATATAAAACAAAATATGATTTAGAAGACCCACTTCACGAAGACGAAGATTCACCAGTTCCAGGGCTAACACATCGTTATCCGGACCGTGTACTATTCTTAGTAACAAATCAATGTTCTATGTATTGTCGTTACTGTACACGTCGTCGTTTTAGTGGACAAATTGGAATGGGTGTACCGAAGAAACAATTAGATGATGCAATTGCTTATATTCGTGAAACGCCACAAGTACGAGATGTATTAATCTCCGGTGGTGACGGACTTCTAATTAACGATAAAATTTTAGAATATGTATTAAAAAATTTACGAGAGATTCCGCATGTTGAGATTATTCGTATCGGAACGAGAGCACCAGTAGTATTCCCGCAACGTATTACAGAAAACTTATGTAACATTATTAAAAAATACCATCCAGTATGGTTAAATACACATTTCAATACATCTATTGAAATTACTGAAGAATCGAAAAAGGCATGTGAAATGTTAGCGAATGCTGGTGTTCCAGTCGGAAACCAAGCAGTAATTTTAGCTGGTATTAACGACAGCGTTCCAATTATGAAAAAACTTATGCATGACTTAGTAAAAATCCGTGTACGTCCATATTACATTTATCAATGTGATTTATCTGAAGGTATCGGTCACTTCCGTGCACCAGTATCTAAAGGTCTTGAAATTATTGAAGGTTTACGTGGACACACATCTGGTTATGCTGTTCCGACATTCGTTGTTGATGCGCCAGGCGGAGGCGGTAAAATTGCACTTCAACCAAACTATTTAATCTCACAAAGTGCAGATAAAGTTGTACTTCGTAACTTTGAAGGTGTTATTACGACGTATCCAGAGCCAGAGAGCTATATTCCAGGAAGAGCGGAAGGATACTTTAAAGAGATTTATCCGAACTACGAAGAAAAACGTTCAGATGTTGGTATCGCAGGTCTTATGAGCGATAAGAAATTTAACCTCGTTCCAGACGACTTACAGCGTATGAACCGTCGTAAAGACTACGAAGATAATGATACTCATGCATCTTTAAAAGATAAACGTGATAAGCGCGATCAATTAAAAGATAAAAAATATCAAGCACAAATGGCTAAGTTAGAAGAAAACGACAAAAAAACTGAGGGTGATGCAGTATGAATTGTATGTGGTGTGACAGTACAGAAGCGAAAGAAAGCTTGAATACTGTATATTGGGAATTACCAGATGGTACGAAAGCCATTGAAATCCAAGAGACACCATGTATTTCTTGTTCCTCGTGCGGGATGGACTATCAATCAGACCATACAGTAAAAGAAATTGAAGATCAATTATTCTTAATTTACACGAAAGATTTACCAAAACAACTAACATATGAAGAATTAATGGGAAGACCGCGTCTATTAAAAAGAAATTATTTCGACTTTTAACCAGCTTTTATGCTGGTTTTTTTCTTTTTTGCCTTGTATAATGTACCCAAGTTAGAAAGGTAGGGAATATTTTTGAAAAAGACATTTTACCATTATATGATGAAGCATCGTGCAGCTGTATTTAGAAATGAAATTTCAGATTTAGCAGAGGCGATGTATGATGATTTAAGTTTTCCGAAGCAATCTGAAGACTATGATGAAATTAGTTCATACTTAGAGTTGAGCGGAATGCTAGAAAGTATGTCTATATTTGATGAAGCCTGGGATTTATACATACAAGATAGATAAAAACTATTTGAAAACATACAGAATACATTACTTTGTTTAAAGTGAAGTATTCTGTATGTTTTTTTATTATGAAATTTGTTGATTTGAAGCTAGTCTAGTTACTAGCTTTTGTTTGAGTGTAATGTAAATTTTATAAGATTATATTTTTTATTGAAAAAATTTATGAATATAAGCTTCTGTGATAAGCGTTTTTATGTAGGTTGCATATACTGATATCAAAATCACGACGTCAAAAAAAGGAGAGATAGAGATGGCAAGAAAAAAACAACCTAAATACAACGTAGGGGACATAGTCGTGATTACGCTATATGGAACCGTTGGGGAAATCACAAATATGAAGGTTTTAGATGGAGTTTATGTATACGAAGTCAATAATCACGATGGCTTTTACGTAGAGCAAACATTGCAGCACGTTACAGAGCAAGATATGAAAAAGGGCGATACGGAGTGGATTGAATTAAATTATAATTTCACGTTTGGTGATCTTGTGCAAGTAACTGGATATGATAAAGATGTTTTCCGTATTGTTGGTTTTCGTACAGAAGTATGGAGATATAAGAATGACGCATGGGAAGATACAATTTATGAATTGTCACGGATTACGGATGGTGAATGGTTAGAAGCGGATGAATCAGATTTAACGTTACTCGCCAATGCTCAAACGGCAAATGCAATTTTGAAGAAAATGAAACAAGATAAAGCAGGTATGAATAAATTGGATTTAGGAAAGTTAAAGTCAATTAACAACTCGAAAAAAGTGAGTGTTAAGACGAATCGTCAAGAAATCATTGATGGATTACTTGACATTTATAACGATTATCAATTATTGTTCGATACATTTAAAGATGAAGAATATAAAATTGTAATGGATGTTGTTCATAATTATTTAGTTAAATTGACAGAGAAAAAATAGTTAACTAGAAAGAGAGAATAAATTGAACAACAACATATGCAGTATAAGGTATGCCTACAACTATTAAAAAAATAAAAAGCCACTTTATAAGAGAGTCTGCCCATTGATCTTCATGCATGAACTCTTCTTTTGTTTGTCCTACTTCATATTGATTTTCCATTATTATTTCCCCCTTTGAATAGCTTGTACTACAATCGTATGCATCTCGTCCAAAGCTTATGACCTATAAAAAAATAAAATCTATTTTTCTAATCTCATATACATAATTTTGAGATTTTTTCATAAAACAGAAATAAAGGAGTGATGCTCATGAAGGAAATTGAAGTCGTGATTGATACGGAAGAGATTGCGGAGTTTTTTTATGAGCAACTAATTGAAAGAGGGTACGTCCCAAAACGAGAAGAAATTGAAGATCTCGCAGATATTACATTTGAGTATTTATTAGAGAAATGCATGATTGATGAAGTTTTTGATGAAGAGGATGAATGAAAGTAACGACGGGCATAACTCGTCGTTTTTTACTCTTTATAAACCTGTCACAAATATAGTCAATAATTATTGGTATAATGAAAAGGAAATTTTACACAAGAGGTGAAGGAATGTTCAAAAAAATTATTGATTCTTTATTAGGAAAGAAAAAATATCGTTCGTATTCAAGTAGTGATTATCGTCGTAGAGGGCGCTCGTATTCAAGTAGCGATTATAAACGACGTTCATCTGGTTATGGACATCAACATTATAAAAGAAAACGTAAAAGCCGTAGCTTCTTTTCAAGTAGCTGATGAAATGGCGTCGTGTACTAGCATTATTTGATAGACCACTGCGAAAAAATACAATTGTTGCAGAGCGTTATAAAATTGAATCAGTAATTGGAATGGGCAGTTATGGGGTTACATATGTCGTTAATGATTTACAAATAAATAGATATAAAGTCTTAAAACAATTAAGACAAAGTAAACAAAGATATGAGTCTGGTAGAAAATCATTTGAACAAGAGAAAATGATTTTACAAACATTAAATCATCATGCAATTCCTAGTCTATATGATCATTTCCTATGGGAGAAAAAGAGCTTCTTTGTGATGGAGTACATGCCTGGTAAAAATTTTGAAGATTATATTTTCATAGATGGGTATGTATATACAGAACGTGAAGTTTTTGAAATTTTATATGAAATATTAGAAATTGTATCGGTGTTTCATAGTGAAGGCATTATTCATCGAGATTTACGCATTCCAAACATACTAATGAAAGAAAATCAAATTAGTATTATTGATTTTGGATTGGCTAAATGGAAAGGTGAGGATGATGAGCGAGCTACAATTTACGAAGGTGAACAAGCTTTGATGCGAGAAGTTCAATTTCGTAGCGACTTTTATGCGCTCGGTCATTTCTCATTATTTTTATTATATGCAGGATATGAATCTAATGAAAAACAGGAAAAACCATGGTACGAAGAATTAACTTTGGAACATTATAATCGCGAAATGCTTATGCGAATGTTACAAATAAAAACGCCGTACTATGAGAATGTACAAGATTTAAAACAAGATGTAGCTTCTGCTTTAGAAAGGATGGAGACTCCATGTTTCAAAAGTTTTTAGCAAGCGTTGGTATTGGAAGTGCAAAGGTAGATACTGTTCTTGAAAAAGATGAGTATATTGTTGGGGAAGAAATAGTTGGAAAGGTTCATATAACTGGAGGTTCAGTTAGCCAACAAATTGAAAGCATTTACTTAACATTATCGACGTCGTATGTACGAGAAGTGGATGATAAAAAAGTAACAGCAACATATGATTTAGAGCGAGTACGCTTAACCGAACCTTTTTCCGTAGAACCGAATGAAACAGTTGACATTCCATTTTCTTTTCCAATGCCAATTGAAGCACCACTTACACTTGGTATGAAAACGGTTTGGATTCATACAGGTCTTGATATTAAACGTAGTATAGACCCAAGTGACCGCGACTACGTTCAAGTGTTACCTAATGCATTATTAAGTAGTGTTTTAGATAGTGTAAATGAATTAGGGTTTAAAGCACGTCATATAGAATGTGAAGAATTACCGCACCGATTACGTAAACAAGTTCCATTCGCACAAGAATTTGAGTTTATTCCGGTTTCTGGAGAGTACTACGGCAGATTAGATGAATTAGAATTATTAATTTTGCCACGTGCATACGACCGATTAGAAATAATTATGGAAGTAGATAGAAAATCACGTGGATTAGCTGGTTTATTCGCTGAGGCACTTGATCTTGATGAGAAGGTTATTCGCTTCACTGTAACAAGAGAAGATATCCCTGAGATGAAGCAAAAAATTAATAATTATATTTTTTAATAAACTATGCATAAAAAAGAAATGGAGAGGAAAACTAAAACAACCGCTCCATTTTTTTGCATAGTGAGGTTATGTATGTGAAACGATATCGACATTTATACTTGCTAAGTTTTACGTTACTCATTTGTTTTGTCGTATTATCACTTTCGTATCATACCGCTTGTATTGAGAACTTTGACAATATAGTCGCACATTTTATTCAAAGCTTTCGAAACGATTATTTGACGACCTATTTTACTTGGGTGTCTTTTATCGGTTCCAAAAGAATATATTTTCCATTACTCATTATTCTTGTAATGTATTTTCTCGTTAGAAAAAAGTTGCTTAGTGCGTTGCTTCTAACAATTAATTACTACGGATCTCGTTATTTAAACAGTATGCTTAAACTATGGTACGAACGAGCAAGACCTGATGTCACGCAGCTTGTTACTGCAACTGGATATAGTTTTCCGAGCGGTCATACGATGAATGCTACTGCTTTTTTAGGATTTATTGCATACGTCACAATTACTGAAGAGCGTATTTCGTTGCATAAAAAATTGTTAATTATTCTTATAGCAAGCTTTGTTGTATTATCTATTTCAGTTAGCCGAATATATCTTGGCGTGCACTATCCATCTGACATATTAGCAGGATGGGCAGCTGGTGGTAGCTGGCTCGTTTTATGTGTTATATTCCATAAAACGTTCATAAAAAAAGAACCTATGTCATAATAGGTTCTTTTTTCATTGGCTCAACATGAATGTGTGCATGGTAAATTCCAAACTTTTTGCGAAGCATAGCTTCGATGTTGTCGGTAATACAGTGACTTTCTCCAACATCCATGCGAGCATCTACTTCAATTGTAATATCAACGTACGTTTGATTCCCGTACATACGTGCTCGAATATCTACAATGTTTTCCACACCGCCAATATGCTCAATAGCATCAGCGTATTCTTCCATTTTATCAGGATCAATTCCATCTGTAAGCATATGAGAAGATTCTACGAAAATCTCCCATGCAGTTTTACAAATAATAAGACCGACAATTAAAGCGGCAATAGGGTCTAAAATAGGCATTTGGAACTGAGAACCGACAATACCTACTACAGTACCAATACTTACGAGTGCATCTGATAAATTATCCTTTGCAGCGGCTTCTAATGATTTACTTTTTGTTCGCGCTGCAATTTTTTTCGTATACAAATACACGCAATACATAACGACAGCAGAAAATAAAGCAACCCATGCAGCGAGTACATTAGGCGCTGCTTGTTTCGGATTTAAGAAAGATTGAATGGCACTAATAACAACTTCTAATCCGACTGTTGCCATAATGAAGGACGCAACAAGTGATGCGATTTGTTCGGCACGCGAATGCCCATACGGATGATCTGGGTCACGAGGTTTACGAGATATTTTTAGACCAATTAATATCGCTAAAGAAGCACCGATATCCGTTAAGTTATTTAAACCGTCAGCGCGTAATGCGCTAGAGAGGGTAATATAACTGATGATGATTTTCATAGAGGATAAAAATATGTAGGCCATAATGCCGACAATAGCGCCTTTATCAGCTTCTTTATGAGAAAGAGTATCCATTTTAATCACTCACCTTTCTTTAAAGGAATTTCTTTCTATAAATAGAGTATCAAACGAAAGTCGTGTGGGTCTATACAAACATTGTTGACGTTTTATAGCTTTTTAAGAAGGGGATAACAAAGTTTCGTGAAGGAAAAATATGTTGAAAAGTACAAAGTCAGGGTGTAAACCGAATTGGAGTTTATTTACTAAAGAGATAGGAGGGGAGATGGATCAAGAAACGAATACTTTTCTTACTACATATTATTCTTATCATGACAAGGTGTAATTCATTAAACGAGGAAAAACGTCAAAAGATAATTATGAAAACAGATGAAAGCCCTCTGAAAAATATTTTCCAGAGGGCTTTCATCTTAGTATGCTTCTAAAAACTCAGTAACTTGCTCTTCAGTTTTTGCATTAGCACTATGTAAGTGGCCTAGCTTCTCACCGTTTTGGTATACAAGTAAACTTGGAATACCCATTACTTGATACTCTTCAGCGATACTTGGAAACTCATCTTTATTAATAGAATACCATTCAAATTTATTGAACTCTTCCATTACATCTCCGATAAAGTTGTCCATACGTACGCAATCTGGGCACCATGTAGTAAAGAACTTAACAACTACTGGCTCCTCGCTTGCGATGATGTCTTTGAATTCTTGTTCTGTTTTAATTTCTTTCATAAGTAAAACTCCTTTCAATATCACACGAATTTATATGCAAAATTCGTATTTGCAAACATGTTGCAAACTTATTATTTGTTTTTTAGTTTTGTAGTTCGTTCACACTTATAAAATTGTATGTAACATGACTGCGCTACTAAGTGTGAAAATAAAGGAACCTCACTTTTCTTTATAAGCTTTTTCCAGGATTGTGTCAAACTTTTGAATTTTATACAGAAATTAAAGAAGCCCAAACTTTGATTGAGTATGGGCAGAGTGACTAAAATTAATCGCTTATTAATTTCGAATAAATATTTAAATCGATAAGCTTTACAGCTAATTTTTCGCTCTTTCTCAGAGTACCTTCAAAAGTAAAGTTTAATTTTTCTAATACTTTTATGGAATTTACATTTGCAGGTTCAACTTTTACAAAAATTGAATCAGGTTAGAAATTATATGGTTGTAATGGGAATTGAGGGATATGAATAAAAAAATTGTATCCCGCATTAACGGGCAGTAAGACCCCCACTGATTAAAGTTTCACTTTATTAGGGATTTGCCTTAAACATTTATTACAGTCAAGAATATTTATAATAATATGAACTAAAAAAGCTCCAATTTTTGTAATGTTGGAGGGGAGTATTGTGGACATAACTCAAAGCGTGGCAAGAATAGTGGTTAATGGGAAAGACCTTTCTTTCACTTCAGTTCAAACCTCTGCATGGAATCATGGACCTGTAAATGATTTAATCGTTACGACGAATCAGAGAGTGAATGAGCTTTTTCAATTCATGTGGTCACAAGTACCGGTTACGATGTCGGTATATTTTCTTCAAGGGGCGGATTTACTGAGATTCGTTAGGGTTGCTGGAATTGATGAGCGTGTAAACGGAGAATATGTATATCATTTCATTTGGTAATAAGAAGAATTAAAAGTAGTCTAGCATCTACTTTTTTATTTTGTCATTTGAATATAAGCGAGCGAACTAGCATTATAGTACTTAATGAAATAAAGAATCATAATATAATGTGTAACAAATTATACGGAAGTGAGTTGAAAATTATGTTTTATTCATATATTAATTCTGAAGCTGGCATGCGACCAGCGTATGGTACGTCTATAACGTATAGTGGAGCACAAAGTACAGTCCAAGCTATTCAACAAGCATTACAAATACAACAACAAATGCAAATGCAGCAGCAAGGAGTAGAACCATATTACTCATCCGTAGAGTATTTTTATCCAGTACATCATGTTACACCGTATGGAAGTTCTTTTCTTACTATTCCATATGGAACTATATACAACTTATAACTAGTAAGGAATGAAGTGGTTTATATAAATAAGGGTGCAGATTAATAGCGCCCTTATGAATAAGAAAAATAGCTAGTCCAAACCTTATAAATCAATCTTACATAATATGTAGTAATAAGTTTGAAAGGGGAATTAGTATGTCTTGTTATTACTACTGTAAGTATTGTAAGGAGTATAAAAAGAAGCATCATGATTGTTGTAAGAACACTAGTAAGTGTCATGATAATAAGGACAATCTTGTTAGAGCATCGGCATTTAGAGCTAGAAATACTGTGAATCAAAATGTTCCTGCTAATACTTTTGTGAAAGTGTTATTTCAAAATGAACAATTTGATTTAGCGAATGAGTATAATCCAGCAACATCTATTTTTACGCCAAAGACTAAAGGAGTATATTCTATTATTGGAACGATTGGTTTCTTTCCAAACGATCCAACTTTAAATTATAGAGCGCGTGTAGAAATTCGTGTGAATGGAAACGCAGCGATAGCTATAGATAATGACTTTTTTGGTCCAATAAGTTTTGGAAATGTCGTAAGTGTTTCGACGATTGTTCAATTGAATGCAGGGGATGAAGTTGAGATTTATGCACAAAGTAGTATAGATGGGGTTTTAAGTCCTTTAGAAGATGGGGCACATTTTGAAGCAGCAAGATTTCCTTCTCCAATTAAATAAAACAGATCATCAAATGTTTTTTAGTAGGTTTAGTTAATCCCCTTACCAAATGGTGGGGGGATTATTATTGTTTTTCTAAAATATATAAGTAAACAGGTTAAGTATAGTTTAATTTGTAAGGGTTTCAATCTTCTTCAGATAATAAACAGAATAATAAGTAACATGCTTGTGAAAACTCATTGTTAGTAAGTTTACTAGTTTTCTTATAGAACAAGAAAGACGGAATACATAAAAGATCGTATCGTTACGTTTTTTCTTTACTATATAGAAATTATATATTGAACATAGATTTGTGTAGGGAATCCTAATACACTGAAAAGAATAACATAAAGGCGATTACACTATATAAAAACAAAATCAATCCTAAGATGAGTAGTATTGGATGCAACTTGAACATATTTAACCTCCTTGAGTATATAAAGAATTTTAATATATTGTTGGTCAATTTAGAAGGGGGACGGTTGCATAAAAAAAGAGCATACATAAAAAGTATGCTCCAAAGAAAGATAGGTTTTATGAGTGGATAATCTCCATACGATAATATATGTTCTATTAATAAAAACGTGTAAAAAATCAATGAATTATCAATGGAATATCATAAAATGAGTAATTTTAATTTAGGAATGCAGTTATTTTCTTTCTCAGTTATCTTTAGGTAACAAAGTTGTGAAAATCGTGCATTATGCGGACTAACAACGGGATAACGATCGTACTTCAGTTACATATTTCTTAAAGTCTGGATATTGCGTGATAGTTTGACATTTAGGGGTGCATAGTTGATTAATTATAGACACATTTGTAATTACTTCGTTACAAGGACCGAAAAATGTAACTTTTAGTTTTGAATTTGGTGGGATTTTAAACACGATAGGTTTTTTTTCCATGAAATCAGCTCCTAATATTGAGTGTTATAATTTAAAGGATATAGAGTCGTATTAGTATAATATGAAATTTCAGTTGATTTGCTTATAATAAAGAATTTTATAGTAGTAAAAGTGATTAAAGATGTAAAGGGGAAATTGAGAATGCGAAATAAAATGTTTAATTAATATAATCAATAAATACGAAAATGAATAATATAACTAATGCATTTTTTAGTTTGTTACATATTATGTTAGTAAGAATGGTATAAGGAGGTAGTATAAAGTAGTGGAAGAAAATGTACGAGCTCAGCTTTCGCCACCGTGGATCACATATTTTAATGAATTAAAAAATTCAATAGGTGCTGATCCAACTGTTACAGTTGGGCCACTTATTCCTGTTGGTGGTAATTATATTATTTTAGTGCATGCGTTAAGCAACGAAAAAGCGAGGGCATTAGCAACGCTTTTAAAATCTTTTGTACAATTTGGGAATGTAAGTGTGACAGTTATTGTAACGAATAATGAGAATGAAATTGTAAATCCATTTCCTTGTCCACTAGATGCATTTGAAATAGCTCATTTATTTCAAGTAGCACTAGAAAATAATCCTTATTTTGAACAAGTTGTGGTACAGCCTCAGTTCCCTGGCGGACCGAATGTTGTCTTTCCGGTTTTCGCTGCGGAAGTCATTCAGTTTTTCAATGACGACATTTCTAACTTATGTCAAACGTTTACAGGTGTTGCTGGCAATGTATTTCGTGATGTAATGAATGATGAGATTTGTAGTATACCAATTCTATTTTCCACAAGTTGTGTTATGAGTAGTGAAAATCAAGAATTGCAAAATACAGATTTAGCACCAAAGTTGTTTTATTAAACTGTAAAAAGACATTTTCATTAATAGAAAATGTCTTTTTTATGCACCAATAGTGTTCAGGTTGGAAAATTGTGATTTAAAAGGAGTAAACTTCAATTAATTAAAATTTTTCTAAATCTCAAATTTCATGTAGAGGTAGTAATTTTGACTTAAGAATATATAGAAAATGAGGGATGAAATTTTTTAGTTGAAAGGAAATTGATACTGAAAGTTATAACTTAATAATATAGGGATTTTTTCTAATATATGTAAAAATGATTGATAGGACGAGATTACATAATAAATGAATAGTAGGGTGCATTTCGAATATTTTATGTGGCAAACATGTTAAAACTAATAGAAATATTTCTGAAAGAGAATATATTTTGAAAAACGGTAAAGATTCTTTTTATTTATATTATAGATAGCTAGTTTTAGAGAGAGGAGGCTTACAATAAAACAAGCTATGAATAAAACATTAAAAAGGAGCTGGAATGTATGGGGTATATTGTAGATATTTCAAAATGGAATGGAACTATCAATTGGGATATTGCAGCATCTCAGCTAGATTTAGTGATTGCTAGAGTTCAAGATGGCTCTAATACGGTGGATTTTATGTATCAAAATTATGTTAGTGAAATGAAAAAGCATAGTATCCCATTCGGTAATTATGCTTTTTGCCGTTTTATATCTATTGCTGATGCAAAGAAAGAGGCACAAGATTTTTGGAATCGTGGTGATCAATCTGCTAAGTTTTGGGTAGCGGACGTAGAAGTTCAAACGATGGTAGATATGCAAGGCGGGACACAGGCATTTATTGATGAATTACGCCGTTTAGGTGCGGAAAAAGTAGGATTATATGTAGGGCATCACACGTATCTATCATTTGGAGCACGTAATATTAAAGCTGATTTCGTATGGATCCCTCGTTATGGAGGGAATAAGCCAGCATATCCATGCGATATGTGGCAATATACGGATTCAGGGAATGTTCCTGGGATTGGGAAATGTGATCTGAATCGATTAGTAGGAAATAAGTCACTTTCTTGGTTTATAAATTCGAACAAAGCAAATCAATCTAACATAGCGTATACACAGCAACCGAATGGCATTGGTATTGCAGTTTCGAAATATCCTGATGGATATGGAATAAATTTATATGAAAACCCCATGAATCCCCAATTTACAGGTACACTCACTCAGAAAATTCCATATTTAATCTTAGCAGGTTATTGGGGAGGCGGTGAGCAAGATATGATTTGTTTAGGGAACGATAAGCAGTGGGTATATTTAAAACATTTTAATGTGAAATGGTTTTATGCAACTTCAAAATATCCTGTCGGTTACGGAGTAAATTATTATGAAGAGCCTGAATGTATGAATTATAAAGGAAACATAGATGGATCGACATCTTTTCGAGTGTGGGGTAGAGTGGGAAATGCGGTAGATATTGGGCAGAATAGTTGGATACCTGAAAAACATGTAATTATTAAGCAACTATAGAAGCTATATTTTTTTGAGAATTATATAAAGAGTCTTCTTACTATGCATAGTAAGAAGACTCTTTATATTTAAAAATGAAAATACATGATACATAGTCAACTCATATGAAATGAATTACATGTAGAAAACACACTGTTTTCACAATGACTGTGTATAGTTAATTTGCATAATGATAAAAGTGAGGTATTTGAATTGAAAAAGAAGAAAATATTTATTGGAACAATTATTTCATGCATGATGCTAGCATTATCTGCATGTGGTTCCTCAGACAACGTAGTAACATCAAAAGTAGGAAATGTTACAGAGAAAGAATTAAGTAAAGAATTACGACAACAATATGGAGAAAGTACTTTATATCAAATGATGTTAAGTAAGGCATTGCTAGATAAATATAAAGTTTCAGATGAGGAAGCAAAAAAGAAAGTAGAAGAAGCAAAAGATAAAATGGGTGAAAACTTTAAATCGACTTTAGAACAACTTGGGTTGAAAAATGAAGATGAATTAAAAGAAAAAATGAAGCCAGAAATTGCATTTGAGAAAGCGATTAAAGCAACAGTTACAGATAAAGATGTGAAAGATAACTATAAACCAGAAATGAAAGTAAGTCACATTTTAGTGAAAGATGAAAAAACGGCTAAAGAAATAAAGGAGAAAGTAAATAATGGTGAAGATTTTGCTGCCTTAGCAAAACAGTATTCAGAAGATACTGGTTCAAAGGAACAGGGCGGGGAAATATCTGGTTTTGCCCTGGGCAAACAGTGAAAGAATTTGAGGAAGCTGCGTATAAATTAGATGCAGGCCAAGTAAGTGAGCCGGTTAAAACAACTTACGGTTACCATATTATTAAAGTGACGGATAAAAAAGAATTGAAGCCATTTGATGAAGTAAAGGATAAAATACGTAAAGATATAGAACAACAAAGACTACAAGATACGACAGGTAAATGGAAACAACAAGTAGTCAATGATTTATTGAAAGATGCTGATATTAAAGTGAATAATAAAGAATTTAAAGATACATTTAAATTTCTAGAAAAGAAATAATGACTGTAATCATAATTAGAAAAGGGAACTCATATAGAGTTCCCTTTTTCTAATTAGTGTGTGAGTTATAAATAGATAGTAAGACAATACAATATTACATTTAAATATTAAGAATTACAATGGAAAATTATGGATTATAATTATTTCAACGAAAGTGAATATTCTACGGTTTTCATTATGCAAGTTTATTACATATATTTACTCTTTAATAATGGATATCGAACATAATTTAAAAAATAATACATATAATGTTTTTGAATAAATATTTAACATGGATAATTAGTAAAAAGCTGAGCATTCGATTGGAAAGGATGTTCTTTTTCATATGAAAATTTTAGGATAAAGAATGAATCGTTTTAAACGCGTCATTTACCACATCAATAAATTAAGGTGGTGGAGAATATATGAAAGTAATCTTTCAAGGAGAGGGCGGCGCGAAAATTTTTGAGTCATATGATGAAAATGTAAGTGATTTATTAGCTATATTAAAAGAAACGAAAGGGATTAAAATCGGGATGGTTGAGTATAAAGTATTAAAGTACGAACTTAATTATTTTCGTCATCCGAAAAAAGCGGATACAGAGAGAGAGTTACATATAATAGTACAACCTAAGTATATGTAATAAAATATAATAATAAAAATCATTGATTCAGTTTTGTAAAGTTCCATAGAGTATGTAAGAAAAGAGAGTGTTGTAAATGCTCTCTTTTCTTATGCTTTGTGAGTTCGTTCATCATAGTATATGTTTTCAGTTATAGATGGTTAATAAACGATAAAAATTTAAAACCTTTTCGTTTAGGCAGGGATCTTATATTTGAGTAAATAAATATACTATGAAGTATTTTTTATACGAATACTGGAGGAGTATAAAATGAGTTTAGCAAGTTACATAGGCTGTAATGTAGAAATGCCGTTAACGGATCCGGATTTTAATAATCTAATTGTTTTTGGACCGTGTTTTTCAGATGAAAGTATGCTTGAAATTGTACAAGATTATCAATTCCAAACAAATTACACATATGAGGTTTCAACTAGTTGGGGAATTGAACTTGTCGAGTGGCAAAATGTAAAGGAAAAAAAGAAGCGAAAGAAAAACTTTTAACTTTATGCAAGATTATGGAAGGTTATTTGGAAGATGGAGACTATTTCGAATTATTTAGTTGTTGGGTTGGTGATGAAGATAAGGAACGAGTAGGGGAATTGAACTTAAAAATAAATCATTTTAATATAGATGAATTATGTATTCCAGAAAGAACATTAGTTAGGATAGAAAAATAAGCTTTGAAATATTTTTTAGAAAAAGGCGATTTCACTTTGGGTGAAGTCGCCTTTTAGTTGTTATATGCATGTTATATAAGAAATGAGAAGTTTATTTGATAAAGGAAAAAAGTATGGAGATAAATAAAATTATGTTTTTTGTTAAGAAATAATAAGTATGGCTCTTCTCAAAAGAACGTAAGTTCGTGTATAATAAGAACGAATGTTCTTTTGAGAGGTAACCTAATTATAGTTTAGAAGTAAATCCGAGTTTAGTAAGTATTAAAAATAACTAAGGGATAGTATGGCTAAATAAATGTATAAATGATCAAGGAGATAAAAAATGAACGATGTAAAGATACAAAAAGAAGAAAGAGAGTGGGTTCTGTTTACAGTAATGTCCGAACAACTTTTAAATATGAGAAAGATTATTGGAGAGAAATTAAAAGTACAAAAACCGCTTTTAACAAATGAAGCAAAAGAGAGAATTTCTGATAAATTATTAACGTCATTATTGTCTGAGAAAGAAATATTGGTAACATATTTTGAAGATGGTTACATACTAACAAGCTACATGACTGTTGTACATATCAATCCGGTAAAACAAATTGTAATTTGTACAGACGCCTTTTATAAAACTTACGTATTTAACGCTATGGATATTATTGAAATAACGTAAAAGAAGCTGAATATTAAATGGCAGCTTCTTTTATTTCTGATTTATGAGACAAATAATACAAGAAAAAGCAGCTAGCTTCGTGCTAGCTGCTGAGCCCCAGGGAAAGGGAGAAAAAGATAGGGTACTCCAAAATCAACAAGAGCTGTCAAACAGCCTGATTATAGTATAGACAAATTAAAATTTTCTATACAGAAAGTTGAACATAAGATTAGGCTGTACCCACTTGGTTTTGATCTGCAAGGTCAGAATCAAATGTATTGGTCGCGCTAACACCGCTAAAAGTATTAACACAAAACCAACGTTTGATGCGCCGGAACCATTATAAGCTTTCGTATTTTCTTTCGGAGATACGTTGTAGAAATCACCTAAGTTAAATGATCCATTGCTATTTTGTACAACTAAATTTCCTACAACTGATGGCATAATTTTCACCTGCTTTATAATAAGTTGTTAACATTACTATATGGAGTTATAGTCCAGATGGTTCATACAATAAAAATTGTGGAATAGTAAAACGTTTGGAGCATGGATTTCAATAAAAGTGTGTTAAAATTAATATAATAAAGTTGAGTAATTTTTTAAAAAAATTTGTATAATTGATATATATGAAAATAAAGGAGGCAAAATGTAATGAAAGATATTATGAAAAAAGTTGATTTAACAGATGCCAAATCAAGTAATCTTGTTGCACTAATTTATAGTAATGAAGTTATATTAGTTGAAGACGCATTTTGTCCAAATGAAATAAAATTAAAGTTTAATGAAATTGCAATTTTATCTGCAATTAAAACAGCCCATATTGCGAAAGTGTCTATTAGGAAAGAACTTGAAGCGCTTTTTCATGATACGGGTGTTATATTAGTGAAACAAAATGTTGATTATGGTAGTAGCCAATCTATTACCATGCATTTTGAGCAATTTAAAAAATTGCAAGATGAGATTGAACATTTAAATAAAAGTATATAATAAAGCAGCTAAATAAAGGTTCTATCATAAAGGTGGAATGTGTTGTGTTGAAAAAGTGGTTTAAAAATTATTTGGGTGAATCGCATTGTAAACATAAATATATTTTTATTAAGATGCAGGATAATGAGGATTTTAAAAAAGGTATATTAGGTGTAGTTTATATTTACTAGTGTGAGAAATGTGGAAAAGAGAAGCTGAAATGTAAAAACAATAATGAAATAAACAATGAATTTTTAGATATATAGCAAAAAGTAACCATGATGGTTACTTTTTTTGCTTATGTATGCAATATCAAAACCATTACTAAAGTATGAGTTGAGTTGATACTATAGTAAATCGCTGAATAAAAATGAAGAGAGTAAGATATAGGGAAGGAGGATGAGAGAAATGAAGCGAAAAGAAATTAGTAAATCTGTAATTATTACAGGTGTGACACAAGGGTTAGGACGTGCGATGGTTGATCGATTTCATGAATTAGGGTGGAACATATATGGTTGTGGACGTTCAAAAGATAAAATTGAAGAACTAAAAAAACAGTACAGTAAAATACATGATTTCCAAGTAATTGATGTTTCAGATTCTCAGCAAGTTAACAATTGGGCAAATTATATACTTAATAGACATACGGCTCCCAATCTGATAATAAATAATGCATCGATTGTAAATCAAAATGCACAACTTTGGAAAATTACGGCTCAAGAATTCGAAAGTGTAATGAATGTAAACGTGAATGGTGTAGTAAATGTAATAAGAGCGTTTGTTCCCGCAATGGTATCTAGGAAAGAAGGAATTATCATTAATATGAGTTCTAGTTGGGGGAGAGAAGGTGAAGCTGAGCTTGCGCCATATTGTGCCTCGAAATTTGCAATTGAAGGTATCACTAAATCTATGGCCCTGGAATTACCCCATGGCATGGCTGTAGTTGCTTTAGATCCTGGAGGGAGTATTAGTACTCCAATGCTGAAGTCATGTGCGCCACAATATATAAATGAATCGCCTACACCTGAAACTTGGTCACATAAAGCGATTGAATATATATTGAATATAACAATAGATAAAAATGGAGATTCATTGACATGCCCAGCATGCGTATAAAAAGCACCTTTAAGGTGCTTTTTATATTAGTAGCACATTATATCATTCACAAAATTACATCTGAAAAATAAAATAAAAGATTAAGGGGGAGATTTGTTTGTTTTGAAAGCTTTAGAAAATATTTGAATAGGTGATAAAAATGAATCCAAGCAGTTTAAAAGTGACAGGGGCATGGTTTCAAGTAGGGGGGAATCTTACAGCTGCTATTGGAACGACAAGAGGATTTATTGGAGAAGAGAAAGTTGAATCGGAACTTGTTATTGTAGGAAGCTCATTACAAGCCCTCGGGTATATATTACAAATCATTGCGAGCAATTATGATGATGGGGAAGAAAAAAGAGAGAATCAAAGTAAATTACTTGATCAAATAGGAATTGAGTTATTAGCATTAGGAAATATATCAAATGTAATAGGAATATATTTTAATATAAATGAACAATTGAAAGAGAATGATTATCTTATCATTACAGGGAACAGTTTACAATCGATTGGTGCTTTTTTAGGAGTAGAAGCAGCTTTGGTGGATATAAATGTATTACAGAAAATTATTATACTGGGTAACTCCATGCAAAGTTTAGGAGCTGGATTACAAGCGTATCAAGGTGTTTTAAATGTATTGAAAGATGAGAAAGAAAATAAAGATAGTATTTTTGATAAGAAGGATGAGAGAATCATTGCACTCATTGGTATTTGGATACAAGCGATAGGAACGTTAATTTCCGCAATTGGAATAACTGCAATAGAGGAAGAAAATAGGCTAGAAAACAATGAAAAGTCTGAAATACTTATATAAATAGAAGGGGATACATTGATTTTAGAGGCAGGTTAAGATTAAAATGGTAGTAGGTTTTTTTGCGTATATTTTGAAAAGTGATATATAAAATATAAAATAAGGAGTTTTCAAGGGATGATGTATTTATTAGCAATTTTTCTTCCACCTGTTGCTGTATTATTTTGTGGAAAACCAATTCAGGCAATCATAAATTTCATATTAACATTAATATTTTGGGTTCCAGGAGTTATACACGCAATTCTTGTAGTGCATGATAAAAAAGCTGATCGGCGTTTGAAAAAACAAATTCAAGCATATGATGAAATTAATAAGAGAAATCGAAGATAATTCATCTGCCAAATGTTTTTAAAAGAAAGGAGGATTAACCTCCTTTCTTTTTTAGTGGGTGTTAAGTTTAAATTTTTGTGTGGCGGAAAGAATTTTTAATGTAAGTATTATGATAATAACTTTTAGATTGTGCATGTAATAGGCCAGTATAAATGCTTTCTGGTACATTAAAGAAATCATACATACCATGCTTTAATTGGATTCGCAAAATCATAGAAAAAGGATTATAACCAACAGCAACTATATTTTTTGAGGTAACCGGAGATAGCTTCATTATTATGCAACTCCTTATTTTTCATTTTTAATAATTCTTTGTAGGAAACGGTATTGTGGTGTTGAAATCTTTATAATTAAAGAGGTATTATACCAATATTAAATATATTAA
The DNA here is from genome assembly GCF_022663795.1 of Bacillus cereus group sp. BfR-BA-01349. NCBI lineage: Bacteria > Bacillati > Bacillota > Bacilli > Caryophanales > Bacillaceae > Bacillus > Bacillus cereus group sp. BfR-BA-01349. The sequence continues at coordinate 13,917 of NZ_JAKUGE010000029.1, read as the reverse complement.
ATATTGGTTATACGTAATTATAAGTAAGTTCACACGAAGTTCATATCGATATGCTATTTTTATTTCACCTTTGATTTATTAATAAGAAAATATTGACCATTTGAAAAAAAGGTATATTATTTATACGAGGTAATAAAAATTCACTTCTTTCATTATTATGCTAAAAGGGGCAGCATTATTAGAAAATTAGAAGTGAAAATAGTATGTATAAGAGCCATTCTAAAATTTGTAATCTGTGAATTGGGAAAATATTGAATGCTCCAGGTCAATACACTTTCTTGCCTAAACGTATTTACGAAAGTGACCTCAATATTTTTAATTAAATCAACGGGAGAATTGAAAGGCAGGAGAAAGTAACATGTCAGAAAATTATCGTTCTCGCGAGGAGCGACGACAAGTTAAAAAGAAAAAACAACCAGCTTCTAAAACACAAAAACCAAAAGGTAAAACATCATTTTTCCGCAAGTTTTTAATTACTTGTTTATTACTTGGTATTGTAGGTTTAGTGGCGGGGGTTGCTACCTTTTTCGTAATGATTAAGGACGCACCAAAACTGGAAAAAGCAAAACTTGTTAATCCGTTATCCTCAAAAATTTATGATAAAAACGGGGATTTGGTATATGAATATGGAAAAGAAAAAAGGACGAATGTTACGTATGATCAAATACCTAAATTAGTAGAAAATGCATTTTTAGCGACAGAAGATTCACGTTTTTATGAGCATAGCGGAGTAGACTTTAAAGGTACTGCCCGTGCTGTTTTAGTGAGTCTTAAAGGAGATTATGGCTCTCAAGGTGGAAGTACGATAACGCAGCAAGTTATTAAAAACTACTTCTTATCTATGGATAAAACACCAAAGCGTAAGGCGCAAGAAATATATTTAGCTTATAAGCTAGAACAACAGTATTCAAAACATGAAATATTAGAGATGTACTTAAATAAAATTAACTTAGGTAATCGTTCATATGGTATCGCAACAGCAGCACAAAACTACTATGGTAAAGAATTGAAGGACTTAACATTACCAGAAGTTGCGATGCTTGCAGGTTTACCGAAAGCACCGAATAACTATGATCCAACGAAAAAAGAAAATGTTCAAAAAGCAACAGAAAGAAGAAATGTTGTTCTAAACTTAATGAATCGACATGGATATATAACAAAACAGGAAATGGAAGAAGCGATAAAAGTTGACGTAGAAAAGGGACTCAAGCCTGCAGCTCAACTACAAACAATGCCATACCCTGCATTTATGGATGCAGTTGTGAAAGAAGTAGAAAAAGAATTACCAGATGCTAATATCGGTTCTGACGGTTTAGAAATTTATACAACGTTAGATCCGAAAGCACAGAAACTTGCTGATAATATTTTAAATAATAATATCATTGATTATCCGAACGATAAATTCCAAGGTGCATTCACATTTATGGATACGAAAACAGGAGAAGTTCGTGCTATAGGTAGTGGCCGTGGAGAAAATAAAGCTGTATTTAAAGGGCATAATATGGCAATTGAATTAGATCGTGCAGCTGGTTCAACGATGAAGCCGATTTTCGACTACGCTCCTGCAATTGAATATTTAAAATGGGCTACGTACCATCAAATTGATGACTCTCCATTTAAGTATTCAACGGGACAAGAAGTACGAAATGCAGATAGAAGTCATATGGGTCCAATTACAATGCGTGAAGCATTAAAAATGTCGCGTAATATTCCTGCAATTAAAACTGCAAAAGAAGTAGGGATTAGTAAATCGAAAGAATTCTCTGAGAAACTAGGTATTACATTTAATACAGCACCGACAGAATCGACAGCGATTGGTACAAATGAAGTATCGCCAACTGAAATAGCGGGTGCTTATGCGGCATTTGGTAATGAAGGTAAATATACGAAACCGCATTTTGTTAAGAAAGTCGTTTATCCAGACGGTAAGTCACAAAGTTTTGGACAAAAACCAAAACAAGTTATGACAGATTCTACCGCATACATGGTTACTGATATGCTTCGTTCTGTAGTTACATCAGGTACTGGTACATCGGCAAATGTAGGCTCTTTAGATGTAGCTGGTAAAACGGGTACGACAAACTATTCATCAAAGCAATTAGCTCAATATAAAATTCCAGAAAGTGCAACTCGTGATAGTTGGTTCGCTGGATATACACCGCAATATACGATGGCAGTATGGACTGGGTATATGAAAGATGGTAAAGACGAGTATATTAGTAGTAAAAATACGAAAATTGCACAGTTGATCTTTAAAGAAATGATGAGCGAAATGGCTACAGATAAATCACGCTTTAAAATGCCAAGTAGCGTTATTCAAGAAGGTAGTGAGCTACGTATAAAAGGTGAAAAACGTGATTCATCGCCAAATACTAGCGTACCGGATACAACGGAGCAACCAAAACAAGATCAACAGCAAAAAACTGAAGAAGAGAAAAAGCAAGAAGAATTAAAGAAACAAGAAGAACTGAAAAAACAAGAAGAACAAAAGAAACAAGAGGAACTTAAGAAGCAAGAAGAACAAAAGAAACTAGAAGAGCAAAAGAAACAAGAAGAAGAAAAGAAACAAAATGAACAAAATAACGGAAATGGTCAAGGAACGACACCTCCAGCGAATAACGGAGGAGGCCAAGGAACGACACCTCCAGCAAATAACGGAGGAGGCCAAGGAACGACACCTCCAGCAAATAACGGAGGAGGTCAAGGAACGACACCTCCAGCGAATAATAATGGAGGTCAAGGAACTCCAACCCCACCTGCAACAGTACAACCAAATAATGGTGGAAATGCAGGAGAGGTTCCTGCTAATAATGGGCAATAAGAAAAATTTATAAAAAATATTAAAAAGCACTTAAGATTTGTGAAAATTACAATCTTAAGTGCTTTTTTCATTTAAATGTAGTAGCTATGAAATGATGTGTTTTAAATGTTAAACGTACCATAAAAATTTTGAAAATAAATTGATGGGAAATGATAAAAGACTTGAGCTTGAGGTAGTGGAGCGTAGCTAGGATGATAAAAGGTAGTGCTACTTGGATGGGCACCATGATGCCAAAATGAAGGGGTAACTTGACCGGGAATTTGATATTGCTGCCAAGTTGCGGGAAGTTCAATTCCTACATCGGAGCTAGCTGTATGAACTGCAGGAACATGTATCCCAGGAGTCGAAGGAACTACGGCAGTTACTCTTAATAATACCCACATAAAATATTCACTCCTAAGTTGTGTTAATAAATTAGTATATTCTTTTCACACGTATAAAGGTACATATATAGGACTTTCGTTTAAAACATGCGTACAAAGTCTTAAGACTAATGTAAGCTGATGGTGGACTATTTAATATGAAAAGATACGTCTATTTGCGGAGGGAAAAGAGATAAAAAAAATATACAATGAGGGTGTTAATCGTAATATTTTACGAGTGTATGGAGGTATTTTTATGGAACGATTATGGACGAAATCATTTATTCAAATGACTTTCGCAATGTTATTTTTATTTACAGCATTTTATTTACTTGTTCCAACGCTCCCGCTCTTTATTAAAGAGATAGGTGGCAATGAATCGCAAGTTGGACTTATGATGGGGATGTTTACAATAGCTGCGGTTGTAATACGACCGATTATTGGAGGAATGTTAGATCAATATGGTAGAAGATCCTTTATTATTTTCGGACTCATCTTTTTTGGCTTAACGATGTATTCCTATAATATAGCATCGACTATTGTCCTTTTAGCTGTTTTACGTGTTATTCACGGAGTAACATGGGCTGTTTCTACAACAGCTGTTGGAACAGCAATAACGGATATTATTCCAGATTCACGCCGCGGTGAAGGTATGGGTTGGTACGGGATGGCGATGACAATTGCAATGGCGATCGGACCTATGATTGGATTATGGGTTGTGCAAAATTATTCATTTGATGGTCTATTTTTATTAGCGACGTTGTTATCTTTTATGGCAGTCGTATTATCATTAATAACGAAGATGCCATTTACGCCACAAAAAGAAAAAGGGAAGATGCAGCTATTTGAGAAATCCGTATTAACAATCACGATTGTAGTATTCTTTTTATCGTTTGCATATGGAGGAATAACAACCTTTTTACCGTTATTTGCATCATCAATTCATGTGAATCCGGGAACTTTCTTTCTTGTATATGCAATTGCATTAACAATTGTAAGACCAATTTCAGGGAAACTATTAGATAAGTATGGAGAAGTATTCATTATACTTCCAGCATTATGTATTACTATTTTAGCTATAGTTGTTTTAACTATTTCAAATGGTTTGATAGGTGTAATTATTGCAGCAACATTATACGGTATTGGATTTGGTTCAGCACAGCCAGCTTTGCAAGCGGCAATGCTTACAATTGTCGATCCGAGTAAAAGAGGAGTTGCAAATGCTTCATTTTTTACAGCGTTTGATTTAGGAATCGGGTTAGGTGCTATTTTACTTGGAGTTGTTTCACAAATGTTTGGTTATCGTATTTTATTTTCAGGGAGTGCAATTTCAGCATTGATAGCCTTAATTATTTTCGTCTTTTTTGTAAAACAACGATTAGGAAAAAAAGAGTTTGCGTAAACTGGAGGAATAAAGATGAGAATTTCAATTGATCGTAAGGCTCTGCAATGGTTCCAGGAAGAATTACGTATAAAGCACGGTGAATCTGTACGTTTTACTGTAAGGTACGGAGGGAATAGTTCAATTCAGCCCGGATATTCTTTAGGGGTTGTTGCTGAGAAACCCGATGGCGAAATAGTGTCAGTTGAGAAGGAAGGTATTATATTTTTTGTAGATTCTGATGATCTTTGGTATTTTCAAAACTATGATTTATTTGTAAGTTATCATGAGGAAATAGAAGAAATTCAATTTAATTATGTAAAATAATAACTTTATTAAAAATGAATAAGTTTTATATAAAAATTATATTTAAGAGATATTGAAATAAATATCATATAGTAACGAGCTGTATTTATGTACAGCTCGTTTTTTCTATTTCTCAAATAAAATTAGAATAATTGTATATTTGGCGGTGTTATATGAAAAATCTTTATATCTTGTTTTTGAAAATACGCAAAGAAGTCTATCCTTTCTTTATAAAATATAAGAATTATTTTCAAAAAATTGTATTGTTACAGTAAGAAAAGTGTAGGAAACTTATCATTATAAAATAAATTGAAATCTTCTAAAAACTCTGATACATTGAAATAGAAATGTAGTTTCACAATATTGTAAAGGCTTACAGTTATGTGCACGAAGATCTATTAGGATTGGAGGAAATAATGATGAAAGCTGAAGAAAAATTTTCCCCGGGATTAGATGGTATAGTGGCAGCGGAGACGAAAATCTCGTTTCTTGACACAGTAAAAGGTGAAATTGTAATTCAAGGGTATGACTTAATCGAACTCTCAAAAACAAAAGAGTATTTAGACATTGTGCACCTTTTATTGGAGGAACATCTACCGAATGAAGATGAAAAAGCAACACTTGAAAAGAAATTAAAAGAAGAATATGCAGTACCAGAAGGTGTATTCAACGTACTAAAGGCATTGCCTAAAGAGACGCATCCCATGGATGGATTACGTACAGGTGTGTCAGCGTTAGCTGGTTACGATAATGATATCGAAAACCGCTCGTTAGAAGTGAATAAAAGCCGAGGGTACAAGCTGTTAAGTAAAGTGCCAAACATTGTAGCAAATAGCTATCATATTTTAAATAATGAGGAGCCAATTGAACCTCTTAAAGAATTATCATATAGTGCGAATTTCTTCTATATGTTAACTGGTAAAAAACCAACTGAACTTGAGGAAAAGATCTTTGATCGTTCCCTTGTTTTATATAGTGAGCATGAAATGCCAAACTCTACATTTACAGCTCGCGTTATTGCATCAACACAATCAGATTTATACGGTGCTCTAACAGGTGCAGTTGCATCTTTAAAAGGAAGTTTACATGGCGGTGCAAATGAAGCGGTTATGTACATGCTTTTAGAAGCTGGTAATGTTGAGAAATTTGAAGAGTTATTACAGAAGAAACTATATAACAAAGAAAAAATTATGGGCTTTGGACACCGTGTTTATATGAAGAAGATGGATCCAAGAGCACTGATGATGAAGGAAGCTTTAAAACAGTTATGTGATGTAAAAGGTGATTATACACTATATGAAATGTGTGAAGCTGGAGAAAAGATTATGGAAAAAGAAAAAGGAATTTATCCAAATCTTGATTATTATGCAGCTCCAGTATATTGGATGCTAGGTATTCCAATTCAACTTTACACACCAATCTTCTTTAGCTCTAGAACAGTGGGGTTATGTGCGCACGTTATTGAGCAACATGCAAATAATCGTTTGTTCCGTCCACGTGTAAATTATATTGGCGAGCGACATGTACTTAGTAAATAAGAACAACTGGGGAGTTGTTAGCGCCGCCCGCCAGATGGGTGTTTGACCGACACCCATCATTAATAATAACGAATTTTCGACAGAAAGGGAAGAATAGCATGATTAAAACAAATGAAATTAAGCAAAAAGATGCATTATTAGAAGAGATTACCGATTATGTATTAAATAAAGAGGTTACTAGTGCAGAAGCATTCAGCACAGCTCGTTACGTATTACTTGATACACTTGGATGTGGAATTTTAGCACTGCAATATCCAGAATGTACGAAATTACTAGGACCAGTTGTGCCAGGAACAATCGTGCCAAATGGTACACGTGTACCAGGTACGTCTTATGTACTAGATCCAGTAAAAGGTGCATTTAATATCGGATGTATGATCCGTTGGTTAGACTATAACGATACTTGGCTTGCAGCAGAGTGGGGACATCCATCTGATAACCTAGGCGGAATTTTAGCAGTTGCAGATTATATTAGCCGTGTTCGTATTTTAGAAGGAAAAGAAGCTTTAAAAGTACGTGAAGTATTAGAAATGATGATTAAAGCACATGAAATTCAAGGCGTGCTTGCTTTAGAAAACAGCTTAAACAGAGTTGGTCTTGACCATGTATTATATGTAAAAGTAGCAACAACTGCAGTAGTTGCGAAAATGCTTGGCGGAACACGTGAAGAAATCTTTAATGCATTATCACATGCGTGGATTGATAATTCTAGTCTTCGTACATATCGTCATGCTCCAAATACGGGCTCACGTAAATCATGGGCTGCAGGTGACGCAACGAGCCGCGGTGTTCATCTTGCAATGACTGCTCTAAAAGGTGAAATGGGTTATCCAACAGCATTATCTGCGCCAGGATGGGGATTCCAAGATGTATTATTCAATAAACAAGAATTAAAATTAGCAAGACCACTAGAGTCATATGTAATGGAAAATGTATTATTTAAAGTGTCATATCCAGCAGAATTCCATGCACAAACGGCTGCAGAATGTGCAGTGAAGTTGCATCCGGAAATTAAAGAGAGATTAGATGAAATTGACCGTATTACAATTACAACTCATGAATCAGCAATTCGTATTATTGATAAAGAAGGTCCATTAAATAACCCAGCTGATCGTGATCATTGCTTACAATACATTACGGCAATTGGTTTATTAAAAGGAGATATCGTTGCAGACGATTATGAAGATGCAGTAGCAAACGATCCACGTGTAGATGAATTACGTAATAAGATGGTTGTTGTTGAAAACAAACAGTACAGTTTAGATTACCTTGACCCGAACAAGCGCTCAATCGCCAACGCTGTTCAAGTTCACTTTAAAGATGGCACAGTAATAGAAAATGTGGAATGTGAATATCCACTTGGTCACCGCTTCCGTAGAGACGAAGCAATTCCAAAAGTTGTTCAAAAATTCACTGCAAATATGGCAGGTCATTATTCTAGTAAGCAACAAGAACAAATTCATGAAGTTTGTTTAAATGAAGAAAAACTAGAAAATATGAATGTAAACGAATTTGTAGATCTATTCTTAATTTAATAATAGGGGGAATTTAGAATGGCTTGGGTTGTGAAAAAGCAGTCAACACAAGAGGAGCTTGCGAATCGATTCCGAGCTTTAGTAGAAGCAAATGAAATTTTGCAAATTCCAGGTGCTCATGATGCAATGGCGGCTTTAGTTGCAAAAAATACAGGTTTTTCAGCTCTTTATTTATCAGGAGCTGCTTATACTGCAAGTAAAGGCTTACCAGATTTAGGTATCGTGACGGCTACTGAAGTGGCTGAGAGAGCAAGAGATTTAGTAAGAGCTACAGACTTACCTGTTCTTGTTGACATTGATACAGGATTTGGTGGTGTACTAAATGTGGCGAGAACAGCTGTAGAAATGATGGAAGCGAAAGTAGCAGCTGTCCAAATTGAAGATCAGCAATTACCCAAAAAATGTGGACATTTAAATGGTAAGAAACTTGTTACTACAGAAGAATTGGTTCAAAAAATTAAAGCGATTAAAGAAGTTGCACCGAGCTTATACATTGTGGCACGTACTGATGCTCGCGGCGTTGAAGGATTAGATGAAGCAATTGAAAGAGCAAATGCATATGTAAAAGCAGGTGCAGACGCAATTTTCCCTGAAGCGCTTCAATCAGAGGAAGAATTCCGTCTATTTAATAGGAAGATAAATGCACCTTTGCTTGCGAATATGACTGAATTCGGAAAAACTCCATATTATAGTGCAGAGGAATTTGCGAATATGGGCTTCCAAATGGTTATTTATCCTGTAACTTCACTTCGCGTTGCAGCGAAAGCGTATGAAAATGTGTTTGCTTTAATTAAAGAAACAGGTTCTCAAAAAGATGCACTTTCTAATATGCAAACGAGAAGTGAATTATACGAAACAATTTCATATCATGACTTTGAAGAGTTAGATACTGGTATTGCAAAAACAGTATTATCAGAAGATCAATAGATAAAGCAGCGAAGGCGATGAAAATACATCTTTGGCAAAATAAAATGCTTGATGTGAAAAATCATCGCCTTCTATTTTCAAAAAAGATATTCCACTCATCGTAGACGAGCATAAGCAAAAAGCTATGAAAGCCGAATGATAGGGGGATACATATGGAGAAAACGAAGTTACCATGGGATGAATTTTTTTCACTCAAGAAAGATATAAATCATACTTACTTTACACCAGAAGATTTTTCAGGTGATGAAGATTTAATCGCAAAAACGACAGAACAATTTGTTAAACAAGAAATTGTTCCACAAATGGAGAATATTGAACAACATAACTATAAAGTTTCTCGTCAATTATTTGAGAAAGCTGGGGAACTTGGATTATTAGGCATTGAGGTACCAGAAGATTATGGCGGGTTCGAGTTAGGAAAGGCTGTCTCAGGTCTTGTAGCAGAGAAAATGGGTTACGCTGGTGCGTTTAGCGTTTCTTTTAATATACACGCTGGTGTCAGTACATTGCCTTACATATATTATGGAACGAAAGAGCAAAAAGAAAAATATTTACCGAAAATCGCATCGGGAGAATGGATTGGGGCTTATGCTTTAACGGAGCCAAATGCTGGTTCGGATGCATTAAGCGCAAAAACAAGCGCCGTATTAAATGAAGAGGGAACAGCTTGGAAGTTAAATGGTGAGAAGCAATGGATTACAAATGCTCATATGGCAGATGTATACGTTGTTTTTGCGAAGACAAATAAAGGAATGACAGCGTTTATTGTCGAAAGAACATGTGAAGGTGTATCTATTGGATTAGAAGAAAAGAAAATGGGGATTAAAGGTTCTTCAACAGCGACTCTTATTTTAGAAGATGTTGTCATCCCTGCTGAAAATGTTTTAGGGGAAGTTGGGAAAGGGCATCACGTAGCTCTTAATATTCTTAACTTTGCTAGACTTAAACTTGCTTTTGGAAATATTGGAACAGCAAAACAAGCAATTGGTTTGTCGGTTCAATATGGAAAAGAGCGAAAACAGTTCCAAACGGAATTAGTAGACTTTACGATGATTCAAGAGAAGATTGCAAATATGATCATTGCTACATATGGAGCCGAAAGTGCAGCTTATCGTACAGCAGGTGTAATTGATGAAGCAATTCATGAGAGCGATGAGGATCTTATGAAGAAAATGTCCCAATTTGCAATTGAATGTGCACTGAATAAAGTAAATGCTTCTGAAACACTTGCTTATATCGTAGATGAAGCTGTACAAATTCATGGTGGTTACGGTTATATGCAAGAATATGAGGTAGAACGATTATATCGTGATGCTAGAATTAGTCGTATTTTTGAAGGAACGAACGAAATTAATAGATTAACAGTTGCTAAAATGTTAATGAAGCAAATCGAACAATTAGAAGATACTGAAGTAGAAAGTGATGTAGCAAATGTCGAAAGAAACCATCGTTACATTTTATTAGCGAAAAAATTGTTGAAACAATCTTTGAAAACGCTCTCTAAAACTCCGGGTCTAAAAATTGACCAAGAACAAGAATATTCACGTGTAATTTCAAATATGTTGACGGACGTGTACGTCATGGAATCAGCGTTTTTACGTACGAGAAAAGCGGTAAGTAAAAATGGTGAGGAAAAAGAACGTACGAAGCAATTAATAACGGATGTTATTTGTGAAGAAGGATACCGTAAAGTAGAAGAAGCGGCGATTTCTGTACTTTCAGCAGCTGTCACAGAAGAACAAGATAGACATGTGATTTTAGCTGAAATCCGTCAATTATTAGTGCCTGTATACACGAACGTATTTACGAAGAAGAGAGAAATTGCGAAAGCTATTATAAATCGTGGGAAATATATTGTGTAAATAGGAGGAAAGCGATATGAAAAAGATTGGTTTTATCGGTTTAGGTAACATGGGTCTTCCAATGTCAAAAAATCTAGTTAAATCAGGTTACACAGTATATGGCGTGGACTTAAATAAAGAGGCGGAAGCGTCCTTTGAAAAAGAAGGCGGAATTATCGGTCTATCAATCTCAAAACTAGCAGAAACATGTGATGTAGTTTTTACAAGTTTACCTTCACCTCGCGCTGTTGAAGCGGTATATTTTGGAGCAGAAGGATTATTTGAAAATGGTCACTCGAATGTAGTTTTCATTGATACAAGTACGGTATCGCCGCAGTTAAACAAACAGTTAGAGGAAGCTGCAAAGGAAAGGAAAGTAGACTTTTTAGCAGCACCTGTGAGCGGTGGTGTAATCGGAGCCGAAAACCGTACATTAACGTTTATGGTTGGTGGATCAAAAGAGGTATATGAGAAAACGGAATCTATCATGGGCGTACTAGGCGCGAACATTTTCCACGTTAGTGAGCAGATTGATAGTGGTACAACTGTTAAGTTAATTAATAACTTATTAATTGGTTTTTATACAGCTGGTGTGAGTGAAGCTTTAACATTAGCGAAAAAGAACAATATGGATTTAGATAAAATGTTTGATATTTTAAATGTAAGTTACGGTCAAAGTAGAATTTATGAACGTAATTATAAAAGTTTTATAGCACCTGAAAACTACGAGCCAGGATTTACTGTGAATTTATTGAAGAAAGATTTAGGATTTGCAGTTGACTTAGCTAAGGAAAGCGAACTCCATTTACCGGTAAGCGAAATGTTATTAAACGTATATGACGAAGCGAGTCAAGATGGATATGGTGAAAACGATATGGCTGCTTTATATAAGAAAGTTAGCGAGCAATTAATTTCTAATCAAAAATAAATTATACAAAGGAGAGAATACAATGATTACAACTGAAATTAAACGAGTAAAAAATCACATTAACGGTGAGTGGGTTGAATCGACAGGTACGGAAGTAGAAGCAGTGCCAAATCCAGCGACTGGGAAAATTAGCGCTTACGTTCCACTATCTCCAAAAGAAGATGTCGAAAAAGCTGTTGAAGCGGCAAAAGCAGCATTTGAAACATGGTCTAAAGTACCAGTTCCGAATCGTTCAAGAAATTTATATAAATATTTACAGCTATTACAAGAAAACAAAGATGAGCTTGCAAAAATCATTACGCTAGAAAATGGTAAGACGCTAACGGATGCAACAGGTGAAGTACAGCGTGGTATTGAAGCGGTAGAACTTGCAACATCTACGCCAAATTTAATGATGGGTCAAGCACTTCCGAATATCGCTAGCGGAATTGATGGATCGATTTGGCGCTACCCAATCGGAGTTGTTGCTGGTATTACGCCGTTTAACTTCCCGATGATGATTCCGTTATGGATGTTCCCACTTGCAATTGCTTGCGGTAATACATTCGTATTAAAAACATCTGAAAGAACGCCACTTTTAGCGGAGCGACTTGTAGAGTTATTCTATGAAGCTGGTTTTCCAAAAGGAGTATTAAATTTAGTACAAGGCGGAAAAGATGTTGTAAATAGCATTTTAGAAAATAAAGATATTCAAGCTGTTTCATTCGTTGGATCTGAGCCGGTAGCTCGTTACGTTTATGAAACTGGTACGAAACACGGGAAACGTGTACAAGCGTTAGCTGGTGCGAAAAACCATGCGATTGTAATGCCAGATTGCAATCTTGAGAAAACAGTACAAGGTGTAATTGGATCTGCATTCGCAAGTAGTGGAGAGCGCTGCATGGCATGTTCAGTAGTAGCAGTAGTAGATGAAATTGCTGATGAATTCATTGATGTATTAGTAGCAGAAACGAAAAAATTAAAAGTAGGCGATGGTTTTAACGAAGAGAACTATGTTGGACCATTAATCCGTGAATCTCATAAAGAGCGCGTTTTAGGCTATATTAATAGCGGTGTAGCAGATGGGGCAACTTTATTAGTAGATGGCCGTAAAATTAAGGAAGAAGTTGGAGAAGGTTACTTTGTAGGTGCAACAATCTTTGATGGCGTGAATCAAGAAATGAAAATTTGGCAAGATGAGATTTTTGCTCCAGTATTAAGCATTGTACGAGTTAAAGATTTAGAAGAAGGTATTAAACTAACAAATCAATCTAAATTTGCAAATGGTGCAGTTATTTATACGTCAAACGGTAAACATACACAAACGTTCCGTGATAATATCGATGCTGGTATGATCGGTGTAAACGTAAATGTTCCAGCACCAATGGCATTCTTCGCATTTGCAGGAAACAAAGCGTCATTCTTTGGTGATTTAGGTACAAATGGTACAGATGGCGTTCAATTCTATACACGTAAAAAAGTTGTAACTGAGCGCTGGTTTTAATATAAAATAAACAGCCAAATTAGTTATTAAATGAAAACCACCACTATTAATAGTGGTGGTTTTCATCTTGTTAATTACTTTTTTCAAAAGCAAGTTTAATACCAAAACCAATTAAGACGACTCCCGTTAACCCTTGAATATAACGTTGCGTCTTCGGTTTTTTCATAAAAGCACTAATTTTATCAATTAAAAATATATAAAAAGCGAACCAAATGGCTGTTAAAACGAGGTAAGTAAGGCCCATTACGAGTAGTTGGATAAACGTATTATGATTTGGATTTAAAAATTGCGGTAAAAACGTTAAAAAGAATACTGCAACTTTAGGGTTTAATAAATTTGTAAGAAATCCTTGGCGAAAGCAAGAAGTATGTTCGTTTTCATTATTCAAAGATAGATCATTTGTATCTAAGTTTTCTTTGTTTCTTACTGCTAAAAGGGCTTTAATACCGATATATATTAAATAGAGAGCCCCAACGTACTTGAAAATAGAAAATAAAAGAGCTGACTTTACAATAAGTGCAGAAAGACCAATTACAGCAGCTAAAGTATGAATTAATAGTGCAATACATGTACCAAACACTGTTTTCACTCCACCGACTTTACCAGCAACCAATGTATTTTTCGTAGCCATTGCTGTATCTGGACCAGGTAAAATGATAAGGCAAATAGACATAATGATGAAAAGAAGATAATTTTCTATCATAGCTGGTATTATCCCCTATAGGTAGACAGTAAAAAAAGAGTCCATCTGATATGATGGACTCAATACTGTTTTATCTGGAGGGGATTTTTTTA
>NZ_JAKUGE010000028.1:0-68386 GCF_022663795.1 Bacillus cereus group sp. BfR-BA-01349 | reverse complement strand
TTCTTCTAATTTTCCCCATAAAAAATCCCCTCCATAATAAACAGTAAAGTAACTTTCTTTCAACTGTCTACTATAAGGGGATCATATCAATATGCTAAAGTCATCTTTTTCTACCTTATTATTTTACTAATTCTCCATTATAAGCTTTTATATTAAGCGGAGCAGTTAAAAATTGTGCTGCTTTACTAACGAAAGATGTGAAGTGTTCACTCGTATTATGGCTCGCAACTGCTGCTTCATCTTTCCATACTTCTACCATCGTATAAACACTTTCTTTTTCTGTATCTTTATATAAGTCATAAGATACATTTCCACTTTCTTCTCTTGAACTATGAATAAGCGGACGAATTTCTTCTAAAAATGCTTGTTGTTTCGCTGGATCTACTTGAAATATTGCGTGAATAATAATCATGGTGCTTCCCCTCTCATCTTTCACTTATTGAAGTTCTTTTATAAAATCATTTCCACTCTGCAACTTTTTCAATTGGAAGACGTACTGATTGGTAACCACTGTCAGCAGCTTTTCCGATTGAAATTAACATAACTGGTACGTGACGGTCTTTATCTAGTCCGAAAGCTGCTGCGATTTGATTTTTCTCAAAACCACCAATTGGACAAGTGTCATAGCCGTGAGCACGAGCTGCTAGCATAAATTGCATCGCTACAAGACCACCGTCAATTAATACTGTATCTTTCATTACTTCTGGTGTAACCATAGAGAAGTAAGTTGAAAGTTTTTTCATTTGATCTTCTTTTACTTCTGCTGGCATAAGTCCACGCTCTACTGCTGTACCGTAAATTTCTTCTGCGTTATCAAAGTTGTTTAAGTCACCAAATAAAGCGATCATTGCTGAAGATGTTTCTACTTGAGATTGATTGAATTTCGCAAGTGGCGCAAGTGTTGCTTTCGCTTCGTCACTTTCAATCACTACGAATCTCCATGGTTGCATGTTTACTGAAGATGGTGCAAGTGTTGCTTCTGTAAGAATTTCTGTCATTTCTTCTTTGCTAATTTTCACTGAAGGGTCGTACTTACGAATTGAACGACGTCCTGTTAAAATTTCGTTAAAATCATTTGTTTTTACTGAGTTAGTCATAGTTGTATTCTCCCTTTTTTATAATTCTTTTATATTTTCTTGAATGTGATTTAACATATTTAAAAGATTATCGCGTTCTTCCTCACTTAATCCTTTAAATGCAGATGCTGCAAAACGTTCTTTTTCCTCTTGAAATGCTTGAATTTTATTTCGTCCCTCTTCAGTAAGAGAAACTAACGTAATTCTGTTATCATCTGGATTTTTACGTCTTACAATCATTTCATTGGCCTCAAGCTGCTTTAAATGCCTTGTTATCGCAGCATTATCAATATTCACTTCTTGTTGAAGTGCTTTTTGACTAATTTCACCTACTTCATATAACTGAAGTATAAGCTCTAATCGAGACTGGCTCATACCCGTACACCCTTCAAATTTCGAACTTACTTCTTTATTTAGAAAGTGTAATTTATATAAAATAATCGCTTCTTTTGAGCATGAACTTGTCAAATTAACCCTCCTTTACAATCAAAATAAAAATGTTTGATGCATCAATAGTTGATATGTCAATTAATATAATCTATATCGATTTAGAATGCAAGCATTTTGTTTTTATTTTATTTTTTCCAAATTAAGGCGCTTTGTAGCGTTACAAATAATGTTAATTGCACTATAATAATACTAATTTAAAGAACTGGAGAGTGATTGATAATGCGGCAATATACAAATAGAAATGAGGAATTGAAAATGGAAAATGAAATGAGGATATTCACAAATGACAACAATAAATATAGGGATTGTCGCGCACGTAGACGCTGGCAAGACGAGTTTGACTGAGCGTATTCTTTATGAAACGAATGTGATTAAAGAAATTGGCCGAGTAGATAGTGGTAATACACAAACTGACTCAATGGAATTAGAAAGACAACGCGGAATTACGATTAAAGCATCTGTCGTTTCTTTCTTTATTGATGATGTAAAAGTAAATGTCATTGATACACCTGGACACGCTGATTTTATCGCTGAAGTGGAGCGATCATTCCGCGTTCTAGACGGTGCGATTTTAGTTATCTCTGTCGTTGAAGGTGTGCAAGCACAAACAAAAATTTTAATGCGAACATTACAGAAACTAAACATACCGACTATTTTATTCGTTAATAAAATTGATCGTAGTGGCGCAAACAGTGAAAAAGTTATGAAACAAATAAAAGAGGTTCTTTCAAATGAAGCATTCCCCTTCTACTCTGTTCTAAACGAAGGAACGAAAGAAGCCCGGATCATTGAATACAAATCATATGACGATTGTATGGAACTGTTAGCACCATTTAATGAATCATTACTTGAATCATATGTAAATAACGAAATAATACCGGACGCACTATTAAGAGAAAAACTAGAACAGCAAATACAGCAAGCGAATGTGTATCCAATCTTTTTCGGTTCAGCAATGACTGGTATGGGCGTAACAGAACTTCTTGAAAAACTTCCGGCTCTCATTCCAGCTCTTACATCGGCACAAGAGGAACCATTATCCGGTGTTGTTTTTAAAATTGAACGTGAACCTTCTGGAGAAAAGGTTGCTTATATAAGAGTTTTTTCAGGTAGCTTACATGTTAGAAAATATGTTAATATACAGCGCAGTAAGTCTCTATTCCATAAAGAAAAGATAAAAAAAATGTGCCTATTTCATAATGGAGATCCCGTTCAAACTTCTACCGTTCCTAGCGGTGAGTTTTGTAAAGTGTGGGGGCTGAATGATATTAAAATTGGTGATATTATCGGTGAACGTACGGATTATATAAAAGATATTCACTTTGCCGAACCACAAATGGAAGCTGCCATTGATGCGGTACCTAAAGAGCAAATTCATAATTTATACGCTGTTCTTATGAAACTATGTGAAGAAGATCCGCTCATTAAAGTTTGGAAAGACGATGTTCATAATGAACTATATATTCGCCTTTTCGGTGAGGTACAAAAAGAAGTAATTGAAACAACACTTTATGAGAAATATAATTTGCAGGTTACTTTTTCAAATACGCGAGTTGTATGTATCGAGAAACCAATTGGCGTAGGCAATTCTGTTGAAGTAATGGGTGAAAAAGAGAATCCATTTTACGCAACAATCGGATTCAGAGTTGAACGTGGTGAACTTAATTGCGGTATAACATATAAATTAGGTGTTGAGCTCGGCTCACTACCTTTAGCATTTCATAAAGCGATTGAAGATACGGTATTTCAAACGTTAAAACAAGGATTATATGGATGGGAAGTTACAGATATTATCGTCACGTTAACACATACTGGTTATGCTAGTCCTGTTACAACAGCGAGTGACTTTAGAAATTTGACACCGATCGTATTAATGGATGCTTTAAAGCAAGCTGAAACATATGTATATGAACCAGTAAATGAATTTGAATTAACTGTACCGGAGCACGCAATTAGTACTGCAATGTATAAGCTTGCTGCCGTTCCAGCAACTTTTGCAGAGCCTATATTCAATAACAATTCTTATCAGTTAACAGGATCATTACCTGTTGCGAAAACAGAGAGTTTCAAACGAATACTACATTCATTTACAGAAGGAGAAGGCATATTTACAACGAAGCCAGCTGGTTTCACAAAACTTATGGCTCCCTTCCCTACTCGAAAACGTGTTGATTATAATCCGCTGAATCGTAAGGATTATTTACTTCATGTTTTGAAGGCTTATTAAAGTAAAAGAGGTGCAATTCGCACCTCTTTTGCATGTATTAATAGGTTAGTTTGTCCTAACAACTTCTTTAAGTTTTCCTATTATTTTCGCTATAGCCTCAATTGAATTTTCCGTTTCATATCCCCCAACATTTACAGAATGATTTGCATTTTTGACAACTTCAATCTGTAAATTCGTTTTATATAACTGATCAATTTGATCTGCATTGTATTGGTGATCTTTATCCCCAATAACTAAAAACCCTTCGTGTCGACTATGTAAGATAGAATCAAAAATTGTATCAAACGTCAGTAAAGGTGTAAGTAGTATCATTTTTGACTGCGCGAATTCTTCTCTCTTCATTAAATCATTTGCAATCGGAATTGTTCCGAGTGACTTCCCTAAAAACATAGTCTCGTTGTATTGCTCATCTTTTAATACTTCATTTATTACAGGATTAATATCATCCATCATTACTTTCGTTACTTCTTCCATTGGTTTATTCATTAATTGTCCATCATAAGAATAATGAATATGTACAACATCTATTTTATGTTCAAGCATTAACATCGTTGCGTAATAAAATAACGGCTTATCATAATTGTATCCTGAACCTGAAAACATAAAGCAAACGGTACTAGAGCCTTGTTCGATATGTGTGTAATAAATTACTTTGTCATTTATATGTACCTCTTTTTTAGTTCCCTTCACCATTTTCCCCTCCGAATACATTTACTTTTGTAATACGATATGTTCTGTGTGAACTGATACATCCTTTACTTTCTCTTTTATAAATGCAGGCTGTAAGTTATATGTATGCAGTTCTTCTACTGGCACCCATCTAAACAAATACGTTCTACCCTCTTCTTCCAAAATATATTGATCCGCTCCACTCGCAGGTAACTCAAATAGCTCTACTTCATAATAAAAACTAATTTCATGAAACTTTCGCTCAGAAAGTGTAAAGAAATTTTCTACTGACCATATTAACCTTTTCCTTTTAATAGGAACACCTATCTCTTCCGCAAGTTCACGTTTTAATGCATCTTCACTATTCTCTAGCATTTTTACTCTACCGCCGGGTACATACCAAAAATCTTCACCGTCACCTTGCAGAATGAGTATTTTATTATCATGTTTACAAATTGCTCCAACGCGGTAATTAAAACATGTTTCCTCAACTTTAAACGTAAGATCCATCCGTAACGCCCCCTTATATAAATATCGAATTATTACAAAACAATTATGTAATTACTGTACAAATAAGGTTACTAAATTTATCCACTCCATTCAATGGTTTTCGAATTTTCTAAACTATTATTTTTCATCATTACAAGTGTATATACATATGTTACAATCATATTGCACACTAGAAAACATTATGGGGGTACGGATGGAAACGTTATTAACCCAGCAAACTGAGAAATCAAATAAGTTTTGGAAAATCGTTGTGAAAGAAAAAGACTATGTTGTGTTTTACGGAAAAATTGGCACAGCTGGCAGTGTGAAAGCGAAAGAGTTTGAAACAGAAGAAGAATGTATGAAAGAAGCTAATAAACTAGTTGCTTCCAAACGTAAAAAAGGATATACAGACCCGTTGCCTGGGGAAGATTACATAAAAGAAAAAACGATAACCGAAGAAGAATTTTGGGAGCTACTTCATCGTGCAAAAACGAAAGGTGAGGACCAAGAAGAACAAATAGAATGGCTTACTTCTCACCTTGCTAAACGTACAGTACATGAAATTGTAGCTTTTGATACGCATATGCATCACCTTTTGAAAGACTCCTATACCTCCCGTTTATGGGCAGCAGCCTATATTATTATGGGTGGCTGTTCAGATGATACTTTCGATTACTTCCGCGGATGGTTATTATATCAAGGAAAAGAGACATACGAAGCTTGTATTGAAGATCCAGAACGATTAATTCCTGTATTAGAAAATTTGAGTGAGTATGACGTTCCAGAGATTGAAGAACTTACTCTACATTTCGGGCAAGAAGTTTACATGGAGAAGACTGAGGATGAAGATGATACTTACTTTACACTATACCATGTCTTAACAAATGAAGAGTTTGAGGAAGTTGATATCGAGTTAGATTGGGATGAAGACGATGAGGAAGGTTTAAAAAAGATGTTTCCTAAGCTATGGGAGATGTACGGAGAAGAACCGATTGAGTGGTAGATTAATTATTCATGAAAAAGTGCCTTGTTTCTTTAGTAACAAGGCACTTTTTTTGATACTATATTTAAATTATCATCTTTCCACTCTCCCACCACTCCATAAAAGTCTTTAAAGAAGGAGCAACCCACGTTCTACTATCATTTTCATGGTTCCATACATATATATCATCTCTTTGTACTTTTCCATTCAAAATGGAATAGCCAAACAAATCACCATTTCCCCCATCAGCAAAAAATAATAAACAGTCAAAAGGCATGTATAAATCCTTAAAATCAACTATATTTCTTATACTCATATTTTCAGTTTTAATTTTTGAAGCAGACCATATAAAGTCACCGTATTCACCTTCTATACCGTTTGTTTCCTGTAATAATTGATATAAATCATTCGGTAACTCCACATGTAAACATTTTTGTATATCAGTAAGTTCATCCTTCGTAGCTGGGTTTTTCAAGCTTAAATTTGATGAGATACTGTGAATGGTGTCTTTCCACATCACCTTTTCCTCCTTATGTGCAATCAAGCATATTCAAAGAACTCCGCTAAATTTATTGATACCATCTTTCTAACAATTCCTTCTCCCTCTCGCCTGAAATACCTGCTTTTAATTCCCATTCTTCCGTACTCTCCATCCACTCATACACATCTGTAACTGTCTCGTCTATTCTTCTAAAAGTAAGTCCTTCATTAACCGCACTTTCGATACAAATAGAAAACCCGCCTCTCCACGGCTTCGTCTCACCATCTAATGGGAAAGTTTCTGGAATCCACAAAGGCATTTCTGTCCAAGGCTGCACATTGTGTTCACTCATAAACGATTCGTCTATCCAAACAAATTCAGCATCGCTATTCGTAACTTTTTTACACGTATTTAATAGCTCTTCCATCGTCAATTCATCATTCGGACCTGTTATATTGAATGTACCTGCTTTATTATTTTCTGCCATGTTGAGTCCAAATCTCGCGACATCTTTTATATCAACTATCTGCACTGGACGATTTTTTCTTCCTGGAACTAACACGTTACCTCCTTTTGCTACACGCTGAATCCAGTATGGAAGTCGATCTGTATAATCGAACATTCCTGAAAGAAGTCCTGCTCTTACGTGTAAAACACGCCCCGGCCAATACTTCTCTGCTTCTTTTTCGCATAATACTTTCAGCGCACCATAATGCTCATAAGGAGATATTTCACCATTCTCTACAGCCTTTATTTGCTCTTCCGTCGGTTCAGGTTGTAATATATAGTCTTCTTTTATGTCATGAGGAATCCAATCTTTATATACGGAAAGGCTTGAGATGAATATATAGTGTTCAATATTATCTTTAAGCACTTCTCCAACATTCCTAATGTGATGTGGAGAAAATCCACATGTGTCTATGACAACATCCCACGTTCGATTTTTTAAACTTGATACATCACCATTTCTGTCACCGATTAAATGTTCCACTTCTGGAAAAATTTCATTGTTTGTTCCACGATTAAATATTGTAACTTCATGCCCTCTTTTCAACGCCTCTTCTACAAAAGCTCTTCCTAAAAATCGTGTACCGCCTAGTATTAGAATCTTCATGGTTCTCCCCCATTCGTGATAAAAAATCTATTCTTTTGTTTAACGATTTTTTGTTGTGAAAAGTTACGGGGAATAATTTAATTTTTTCTACAAGTTCAATATATGTAATTTCGACACTTTTTCTTTCTTAAAAACAATAATATGGAAATATTCATTCTGTCGATTTCCATTTCATATATAATTAAAATATCGGATATTCGATTAACCACTTATACATACTTAGGCAGGTGAAAAATATTAATAAACACATAGTTTATCATTCAACATTATGTATTTATTTTCTTACATCACTTGTATATATCATCTTGCTGAACATAGAAAATGGTCGTAATTATTTGGGGTTTACAATGGTTGTTCCGCTTTTAGCAGTTATTTCATATCAAATGTTATATAAGAAACAAAAAATAGTTCATACACTTGGAATTTCACGTCCAAAATTAAAAGCACTAATTTTCTCCATTTTATTTCCACTACTTCTAGGACTATGCCTTCATTTTTATTTTTATATTTATGATATAAAGTTCTTATATCATCATTGGAATGAGTTAGGATTCCTCTTGCTCGTTGGTCTTACAATTGGATCTTTATCTGCATTATTAGAAGAGATTATATGGCGAGGGAATTTTCATTACTATTTACGAAAAAAATATTCATTTATGCAAACAGCTATTATTATAGCTTTGCTTTGGTCTTCATGGCATTTACCAGTAGCTATCTTTTATAAAAATTATAAGTTTCAGTTTGTAGGAATATTAAGTTATCTCTCTTTATTATTTATATTGTCTTTAATTTTGACGTACACGAGAGAATATGGTGGTTCTGTAATATCACCCGCAATTTTACATGGTATGTTTAATGTATTTTATTTAACAGATGTAGTACAACACAAGTGGGATGCCAGCCTAATAGAATTAATTAAATTTACCTTACTAGCAATTGTGCTGGGCACAATGTATCTTATACTTCACAAAGTTAAAAAATAGTTAAACAGCTAAGAAAAAAGATGTTTCTTCTTTTAGTTGAAAGCAGCTTTAATAGATTATAAAGTACTTCAACACCTTGCAATTATTTAATAATCGTATAGGTGTTGAAATTTTATAATCTTAGTTACATAACTTTGTTAACACAATACTTTTTTCTATCATGGAGAACAAAACAAGTTTAACTAAACCTTTCATTCTTATTTTTATAAAAATAACCATATTAATCTTTTAAATAAGGAAGTATGCACCCTTTAATTAATTCCCATCTATCCCGTGCATTCGGCATAGCTTCAGAAGCAATTACTACAACCAATTCCTTCTCTGGAATACAACAAATCATATTCCCACCATCACCCATTGCACAATACGAATAGACACCCTCTTCTTCTCGTAACCACCATAAGTAACCGTATTGATTTGAATTCATCGCTATTGATTCTTTTATCCATGATTTTGATAGAACTTGTTTTCCATTATGAATACCTTCATTCAAATACATCTGTCCAAACTTAGCCATATCCCTAACCGTTAACGTTAGTCCCCAGCCGCCCGTCGAAATACCATTTGGATCGTGAACCCATCCTTTCACATCTTTTCCGAATAAGTCATCAAATCCAAATGCTTTCATATTATAGTTTGGAATTTCTCTCATGCCGAGTGGCTGAAATAAGTATTCATTCGCAAATTCACGCGCATTTTTTCCTATTGCGTTCGTTATGATCGCTGATAGTATATGAGCTCCTGCAGATGAATATTTAAAAGCTCCAATCTCTCCACCGTTCCCCATTCTATGAAGTGTATACTGTACCCAGTCTAGTTGTGTACATAATTCTTCTAACGGTTCCTGCCAGTCTACAAAAGGGTATGGAGCTGTCATTGTAAGTAGGTGTCGCACTGTTACTTCAGATGACTTTACTTTATATTCAGGGAAAAACTCTATTACTTTTTGATCAACACTTTTTATATAGCCCTTATCTATACATATTCCAATTAGCGCAGAGATTATCGTTTTTGTAACTGACGCTACATGAAATGTATCATTTTGTCCGTAATCGTTATAATATTTTTCAAAAATAACATTACCTTTCCGCACTACTAACATACCACTCATATTTTCATATTCTTCTTTTATAATCTGATCTAACTTTTCAGCAGTTTTCATTATTCTTTCCCCTTTAACCTGTAATTAAAAAGGTTCGATAGGTACATATATATCAACTATATGTTTATGCTTTGGATGCTGCTTTGGGTCATTTCTATATACTTCAAAAGGATACGAGTCTCTCGGTTTATATCCGCTATTTGGCAGCCACTCACCATATATAAAGTCCCACGCTCCCTTATATGCATCTTGGAATATTTCAAAATGTCCTACTGTATACTTGCCTGAAGGTATTATCATTATTCCAATATCACTCGTTTCTACTGCGGACGCATCCGGAATTGTTATACATAAACTTGTTCTTAAATGATAGTCCTCAGTAAATTCATGATGATTGTGGTAAATGGTTAATACTTTCGTATCCTCAAATACATGATAGTTTTTCTTCGCCGCGTAACGAAATAATTTTTCTATCATTTCTGGAAAAGCTATAGCTAACTCTTCATATGTACCTGTATGTCTTATGTATGCGACGTTTATATTATCCGCTGTTACAATTTCAACATTTCCTCGAACCTTCTTACATTCATTGTATTGAGGAATTCCCCTTACGTCTTTGCAATTCTTGCTATTATCGTTTCGATATTGAGACGGACTTACGCCGTAATAATTTTTAAATGTTCGGGAAAAAACTGCTGAATCTGTGAATCCGAAGTGATACGCAATATCTGTAATCGTCATGTCTGCGCGATATGTAAGTAAATGTGTTGCCCTTTCTAGTTTCAAGCGATTCACATACCGAGATAATGGCTCATCAACTATTCCTTTAAAAATCCGATGAAAATGATACTTCGAAAATCCTGCTATATCAGCTAGCTCTTCAATGGATAATGAACTGTCTATGTTTGATTCTATATAATCTTGAACCTTATGTATGCGTCTTACATACTCATTTCTACTCTGTTTATTCTCCATACTCTTTATCTCCTCACAACAAAAAGAACCATCCTAGAATACTTTTAGGACGGCTTTCTATTCGTAATAGATTCTTCCATATTCTATTGTTAAATCGATATAATTTCACTATATTTTTTAAATTGATGGTAATGTGGCAGTATCCCGATTTAATTGAAAGAAACAACTATTTTTTTATAGCCCTACGCAAATTAATAATATTATTGGGATTTAGCTCCCATTGTCTCATAAGTTCTTTTTGTCTTGTTTTTAAGTCTTCAAATGGTTCTTCCACTATGTCGATTTTATTAAATTTCCCTTCGAAAACTAAAGCATTTTTTATCTTTTTATATCCACCAAAACCTAAGTCGTCATTTAGTAACCAGACTACTCTCTGTATTTTTGCGAATAAAATACCACCTGTACACATTGGACACGGTTCCAACGTGCTATAAATAGTAAACTTCTCATTTTTTATTTTTGCATCAAACATTGCTTCCCCTGCATTGCGAATAGCGTCTATCTCTGCGTGAGCTGTTATGTCTTTTTGTGGATGCACTCTATTTCTTCCTCTTGCAATGACATTATTATTTCCATCAACAATAACTGCTCCTACTGGATATGTATTTTCTTTTAATGCCTTTTCTGCTTCTTCCAATGCCATCTCCAAAAAATATCTATCTCTTTCAAAATGCATATAAATCCCCTTCTTTTGATGAAATTATTTTACAGAAATTGCTTTTGACATCCCACTCACTTCTATTAAATTAACAAAATAAAAAAGGATATCATTATGTCTGCAACAACAGGGCAAGCATGGTGTTTTGATATAAACTTAATTTAATAGAATTTGTGATACAATCCAATCGCCATTAAGCTAAGAAAAACAAATACCCTAAAACGCGAATTTTTGAGGTATCATAAAATTTTCAAATTTTTAATTCTTGTTTTGACGTTTCTTTTGTATGCTACCTATAACCCCAAATACAATCGCTACTGCTAAACATACGATTGAGAAAGTTTGTAATACGTTTGTCGAAAAATAGCCTACCCCTAACACTACTGCTAAAACAATTCCTGCTACTAACATTCTCCGTTGCTGCATATCCATGCAATCATTCCCCTTTTATCTACACATTTTTCAAAAATAAAACTCTACTCAAGCCATTCCCATCATAATTTGTATGTACCGATACACCCTCTACTTCATCATCCCCAGCCGCAATTCGAAAACCGATTTCTTGATGAAACTGTATCGACTTTTTATTAGTTGGTGACGTAATTGCTTTTACAACTTTACGATTATTTGCACGAGCGACATCAAAGAAATAAGAATACAATGTCGATGCGATTCCTCTTCTTCTATACTTCGGATTTACACCGATAAAATGAACGTATGCTTCATCTTTATATGTTTGTGAAAAAAATCCACATAAGAAACCTAACGTTTCTCCTTCTTCTTCAATGATAAAACTCGTTTCTTGAAAGTGAACGAAAAACAATTTTGGCAACATGGCAGCCATGTCTCTCCCGCCCCACCAATCATTTAAAACAGAATGAATCTTTACATAATCTTCCCCTTGGATGTTTCTTACTCGCATATGTTTCTCCCTCTCACTCACTTCATTTTTTCATAAATTTTAATGACTGTTTCTACTAAAAGGATAAATACCCATATCCCGCAAAATACGAGAACAGACTGGAATATCGATCCAATTATCATAACACCAACTGCACCTGTTATTGAAAAGGATATTCCACCAAACCCTGGATCCTGTATAAATGCTCCAGCAGAAATAGCGATTATAATAGATACTATTAAATAAATCACACTCATTATTTTTAATATTTTTATAGAAAGATACGAAGTTTGTTCTTGCTCCACTTGTGATAATTCGATTTCCCCGCTTTTAATTCCTTTTTGCAAACAGTCCTCACATAGAAATTCTTCCTTAATTTTTTTACCACCGTGCAATGTACCTGTAATTTCTTTACAGCGCGTACACTTTCGATTTATCATTTTGTTATCACTCCAATCTCGTAAGATTATACTTATACAATTTTGTTTTACCTTATTATTCCTTTTATGTATTTTATAGAGAGGTGACGTGTTTTATGATATCTAAACTTACTTTTGGCTATAAAAAGCCTACTGAGCAATATGTATTACGACCTAGTTGTTATGCAATTATTTTCAACTCAACTTCTTCAAAGATTGCTGTTATCCAAAAAGGTGACCGTTACTTTTTACCTGGTGGCGGTATGGAAGGTAATGAAACAAAAGAAGAATGTTTGCACCGTGAACTACTAGAGGAATTAGGATGGGCAATTAAAATTGATCAGTATATCGGTAATGCGGCTCGATATTTTTATGCAGAAAAGGAAGATATATATTATTTAAACGATGGATTTTTTTATATTGCGAATAAGGTGGATGTCTCCATTGCATGCTATAAAGCTTCTCATACACGATCATCAAAAATGGGCCGTTGAACAAGCGCTTTTATTACAAAAACAAAAAGGATCTCCTTCTATATGAAAGAGATCCTTTTTACTGTTAACTTACTTTTTTCAAATTGAGAGCTGGCTTTTTGATTCCACCTTTTTTTACAACATATAAACCGATGAAGATAATAAGCCCGCCAACTAGTTGCATCAAATTAATTTGCTCTCCAATTGTTACTGCCGCAAAGATCACTGCAAACAATGGCACAAGATACATATAAACCATTACTTTCGTTGAGCCTATTTTACTAATACCGACATACCACATTGCAAGTCCGAATATGGTCGCAAAGACGATTGAATATGCTAGTGATTCCCAGCTTGGTGTATCTACTGGCCACGTTAGTGTGTTTACGTTGAATAAACAGTATATAACGAGAGGTACAATTCCAATTAAAGTAGACCATGATGTGACTCTCATTGCGGAGTACTTTGTAATAAGAGGTTGTGCTAAAATTGGGTACCATCCCCACGCAATTGCTGCGACTAATCCAATTATATTTCCGAGCCACGCATACTCGTAAGTAGCTCCTCCTGTGTGTCCTGTTAATAAAACGAATGCTGCACCAATAAACGCTACGATTGAACCAATTTGTACTTTCATCGAAAAACGTTCTTGTTTGTGCAATACTGCTAATATCCCTGTAAAAATAGGGGACATCGCAATTAATAATGAGGCGTTCGTTGCTGAAGTATATTTCACGGATAGCATAAACATCGTTTGATACATTGTCGTACCAACGATGCCGACTGCTACTAATCGTAACCAATCTTTTCTTTCAATACGTAATGAGCGTTCCATCATAAAAGTAATAAGTAATAATACCGGTGATGCTACTAAAAATCGTAAACTATTAAATTGAATGGATGACATAAATGCCACGCCATACTTTCCTATTGTATAATTTGCTCCCCATACTAACGCAACTGATACTAGGAGCCATTCCATTTGCCATCGTTTCATCCGAATCTCCCCTTCCATATTTAGCATAGTAAAATTGGCTGGATATAACACCGTCCAATTGGCTGTTTTTTTACCCAGCCAATTTGCTATACTGGATTTATATAAGAGATACGGAGGCGTTTTTTATGGAATGGAAGCTAGATAATGACAGTAAAATCCCTATTTATCAGCAAGTTGTTGACTTTATTGAGAAACGTATTACATACGGAGAACTTCCTCCAGGAAGCTTCCTACCTTCCGAACGGAAATTAGCTACGCAGTTAAATGTAAACCGTAGTACAGTAACGACTGCTTATAATGAGTTACGTGCTATGGGAATTGTAGAAAGTACGACTGGTAAAGGTACACGTGTAAGTACACATATGTGGGGCGTTTCTCCAACATTAACGCCGAACTGGAGAAATTTCGTAGAAGGTGGTACGTTTTTACCAAACTTACCGTTACTTCGCCATATTCGGGCAGAAATACAACAAAATGAAAATATTATAGATTTTGCAAACGGAGAGCTCGGCTGTAATCTTTATCCTCACGATCAACTACAAACGATTTTACGAGAACAACCGTTAACGCATTCATTAAGTTATGATCATCCGCAAGGCTATCTCCCGCTAAGACAAGCGGTCGTAAAATATATGAAAGAATATTTAAAAGTTGAGGCGACTGAACAATCCATTATGATTACATCTGGTGCACAGCAAGCACTTCACCTTATCGTACAATGTTTATTAAATCCCGGTGATGCTGTTGCTTTCGAAAGTCCTTCACACTGTTATTCCCTGCCTCTATTCCAATCAGCAGGTATTCGTATTTTCCCATTACCTGTCGATGAACATGGGATTAATCCAGACGATGTACAGGAGTTATATAGAAAACACCGTATTAAAATGATCTTTTTAAATCCAAATTTCCAAAACCCTACGGGAACGATGCTTCATCCAAACCGTAGAAAAACACTGTTATCACTTTGCGCAGATTTACGAATTGCAATCGTTGAAGATGATCCATCCAGCTTGCTGACGCTAGAAAAGAAACAGCCTTGTCCTACTTTGAAATCAATAGATGAAAACGGAACAGTCATTTATGTACATTCTTTATCAAAAATGATTGCGCCAGGATTACGAGTCGGCTGGCTCGTTGCTCCGCAATCTGTAGTAGAAAGATTATCCGACGCACGGCACCAAATGGAATTAGGTATGAGCATATTCCCGCAGTGGCTTATGCAGCAGTTTTTCGAAACTGTACCATTTCAGTCGCATATCGTACCGTTACGAAAACAACTAGCAGAAAAAAGAGACGTTATTGTTCGTGCTCTAAACGAGCAACTTCATGATAAAATCTCTTTTTCAAACCCTACTGGTGGTATTTACATATGGGGAAAATTAAAAGAACCGATAAACGAAAAACAACTCATTATGCAAAGCTTAAAACAAGAAATTGCTTTTATGCCTGGTAGTATTTTCGGCGCGAAAGATGGTTATATTCGTTTATCTTATGGAAAAGTGGATATTGATCAAATTGAGGAAGGTATTTCTCGTTTGCGGGAGGCTATTTTGGTTTGTGGGAAATAAAATAACTTTTTAATACATTTAAAACTTCTTTATTCATTGACTCCAGATAATAAATAAGCAAAAAATAATGAAAAGAAGCTTAATTCCAAAATTAAATTATAAGAAAGCTCCTGATGATTGATACAGGGGCTTTCTTTTCGAAATTTTTCGTTTTTCTTTATCTTTCTTCCCTACTTCTAAGAATGATTCTTATAAATTGTAACTCATTATGATTAATTCACCTTTCCGTCCCATCCTTCTAACCCCATTATCACAAAAACCACATTTTTTATATAAAGATTGTGCAGCTACATTTTTAACGTTTACTGCTAAAATAATTTTATTTATACCTAAGAAGTTATTTCGGACAAAGTCAGGTAATATCTTTAAAGCTTGTTTTGCATATCCTTTCCCTTGATGGTGAAAATCTGTTGAAAATGCTCTTATTAAAATAGATTTTTCATTATTTGTATATGGTTTAACCCCGTCATTTTTATGTAAAATAAAAAACGTTACAAGCTCATTATCTTTCATAGCTAAAATTGAATGCCGATTTGAATCCTCACTCGATAGTTTTACAAGCTTTTTAGGTAAACCTGTATAACAAAGCTGCTCTTCTGACAATGTATATTGATTTATTATATTTCTGAAGTTTTCATTATAAAAATATAACTGCATATAAATATCGCTCTCCTCAATAAATGGTCATTTCTATTTCGTTATCTACAAGTTAAATAATAAAACTCATCCCCTATTTTCTGTAAAATATTCCTCTTCAATATTCTTAACTACACATTTATTATAAATAGAGAAAAGCAACTCTCCATTCTCACAATCTAGCTGTATACTTAATAAATATTATGGGATTTGAAGTTTTTATCTCCACATTCTCACCCTCAAATATATACATTTGTTTATTTTCGATATCAATAAACGCCATAAGTCCATTCTCATTATATGCTTCTGAATATTCACCATCTATTTTTATTCTTTCAAAAGAAGAAAAAGGAGAATGTACTACTTGATATTCGGAAAGCTTCATTATTCGCTTTTCTTCCGGTACGTGCACAATTTTCGGATCATCATCAGATAAATATTCTAGCCCAATTTTATTCGGCGCAACAAAAATTAATAAATGCAATGGTTCTGTTTCATTATTTTTATAGCCATGTATATGGTTCTTCCACCCAAACACTATCTCTCCTTTTGATGCACGAATCATTATTTTATTTGAAATATAATAATCCAAATGACCTGACAACACAACCGCACAATCTTCTCCAAATGGATGGCTATGAGGTGGTATGCCTTCATGCGATTGAAAAATCACTTCATACACCCAATACTTATCATCATTCGTTTTATGAATAAGATCATTTTTTGATATATTAATAGTTGTTTGTGATAAATCGAAACTCCTCATTCGGCCCTCCTGATTAATTTCAGACTTACTTATCTTTTGAAACCATTGCATAGAGCAGTAACATGAAATGATCCTCTAATTTAAAATACATTTTATTTATATATATTCTATTGCTATTTTATCCAAATAAACACTATTAAAAATCAATCCGCAGAATGAAATTCAAATAAAACTTCCTAATACTTTCGTATTAAGAAATTTTCAAATCACTACATATAACCACTTATTAAAATCTATAGTATATTCGTTATTTAGTTCGAAATATTCGTTCATTTTATACAAATACATATGTATTAAATTGTGGAAGATATTACTTGTTTGACAAAACCTAAATCTACCATTATTATCAACACGAACCTAGTTATAGGAGTGATAAAGATGAAAATTTACGTTGATGCAGATGCTTGCCCTGTAAAAGATGTAATTATTTTTGAGGCTACGAATGCAGAAATCCCTGTAACGCTCGTTACTAGCTTTTCTCATTATTCTAATGCTCAGCAACCTAAAGGTGTGGAAACAATTTATGTTGATTCCGGAGCAGATGCTGCCGATTACCGAATTATGCAATTAGCAAAAAAAGAAGATTTAATCGTAACACAAGATTACGGTCTTGCTTCGCTCGCTTTAGCAAAAGGCTGTATCGTTCTTCATCATAAAGGTTACAAGTATACGAATGATAACATTGAACAATTGTTACAAACACGATATTTAAGTGCAATGGTTCGAAAAAGTGGTAAACGTACAAAGGGACCGAAACCATTTACAGCAGAAGATAAAGAGAAATTTAGAGTGCTCTTTAAAAGTATGATCGCTCTTTAAAAATGAATCGTCTATTTGCAAGGAAAACTTCGCAACACAAAGAAGAGAATATCGTAATGAACATTCTCTTCTTGAGGTTTACCCGTTTAAAATGAAGGTAAATTATCTAAGTTATTTTCCTTTATTCCATCAGGTTCACTACGTATAATATCTCTGCCATACTTATGAAATACGTCCACATGAGCTAACTTCCCTGATTTTGCTTCACTAAGAGCAGTCATATAATCTAACTCTCTCCCGCTACTTGTTTTAAAAGCAATCAAATCACCTTCATCATTTTTACGAACAGCAACAATTTGTTCTGCTCCTGAAGTAACTTCCTGAGCTATTTCAAATTGAGCTTGCTCTTCCCCTTGATGTAAATAATCATTATATACTTTTTCAAAGTCTTTTTTGTCCATTAAACTCACCTCCAAAACATTTTATTAGTATGGTTGGGAGGTGTTGGTTTTATGTACTTTTCTGTTAGAAAAACGAATTTTTAATACCTACGCAAACCCTTCAAAGTTTCCAATATATCATCTGTAAAGGCTGTACTACCCTCTGTCTCTAAAGCTCTGAAATATAAACTTCTTAAGAAAGCTCTAATATTTTGTACTAAAATATCATATTGAGGATGCGGGATGTCTTCAACAATTGCTATGCTATGTAGCCAATTGCTCCACTCTTCTTCAGTTAAAAGATTTTGGTTACGTAACGACATAATTGGTGCTACTAATCTCTCATCCTCAAAGTGAATGTATACGTAGTCATGTAAGCGTACCTTCTGACGAACAGCTGCAAGAATCGCATACGAAAATTCACGACTTTGGATTGTACGTGCTAACGCATCAAGCGCATCTGCTGCATGTGCAGTAGAGTGTGCCCAGCCTTTTCCTTCTACGTAACCTCTTACATCTTCTTCTAAATATACATATTCCAGCACTTGTTCTGCTACACTGTACAGTTGTTCTTCGGATAACAACGGTTCTCTTTCATGAACAGATAAAATAAGTGGTGGAATTAATACGGAGAATGCACGTTTAAATACAGAGTCTGTTCCCTTTTCACCAATTTTATAAAATAAATAATCAGGACTAATTGCTTGTAGCATTAACCCTCGTAATTCTTTTTGTCTAAACACATCATTTGTAATCCATGTATGAAGCGTACTATAAATTAAATCATCACGTAATTCAGCGTCAGGTGATCCGATATAATCTAGCATCCACTGCGCATATGGATATGCATCTACGTCTTCTGGTACAGCATAATTATTATTTTTAATTTGTAGTAGTTCTTCTTTTAGTTCTAGTACTTCATTCATTCTATTCCCTGTCCCCTTTTTACGTTTTTTTATTGCCTTATCCCCCGTTTTTTGCTTTCTAAAGTTAATTTAATTATAAGAGAATTATAACTATAAATAAAAGGCTATACATATAATTTTGATTATGTATTACTTTCGCTCTTGAAATATAACTTCTGGATTTGCTAAATCACTATTCCGAAATACAACATCCGCATAACTTTTTGGATTATGCTCATCTATATACATCTTACAGGCAGCATGATATCTGTTTAAAAACATCTTCTCTGCTTCTTCATAACTTCCAAAAGCTTCTGTCTCCCGCTTTGCACCACGTTTTCTCGCAATCTCAAAATCTGTATCTACAAAGATTTTGTAATCAAATAAATGCGTAACGTCTTTTTTCAATAGAAACGTTCCATCTACTATTAATATCATATTTTGCGTAGCCAATAGCGGCTCATTATGTACAGGCATATCCGTTATTAAGTTATGAGAAATCGTTTCATACTGTAAATTCCCGTTAAGTCCTAAAGGCATTAATAATCTTTCTTTGAAAGCTGTATAATCGTGTGCATCTTCATAATACCCTCTTGCAGATTCTTTTCCTTTTGCATAGCGAATCACTCTTGGATTATGAAAATCATCAATGCTGGCGCGTGTTACTGGTAATCCTCGTTTTTTTATTTCTTCCGCTAGTTCGTTTGCAAATGTTGTTTTTCCTGAGGCTGTAATACCGCTTACTCCAACTCTTATTGGATGGGTTAAGTTTAGCTTTACAATATGATCTGCAATTTCTTTGATTCTTTGTTTTCGGTTCATGATATCTCCCTTTATAATTAGTTGACATAATATAATTATAGATAATAATTCATGTCACTATTTGTCAGTAAATTGATATCCTTTCTCGAATCGCTGATATCTCGAAAAAATCATTGATATATTTTAAGTTATGATAGATATATTTGAAAAATCGTTGATATATTATTAGCTTACTTTCCCTTAAACCCTCGATATAAAGCAGTCCGTAATTCTTGTTTGTATTCTTCAATTTCTGGCATTTCGAGTTCTTCTGCTAGTCTGATAGCTAATTCAATATCATACGGTACTCGTACAAGTTGAATAGAAAAGCTCGCTGCTTCTTTTTCATTGTAAGTTCCTTCAAATATTAAATAGGAAGCTTGTGTTATTTCAAGTGGGTTTCCTACGCTACCGGCATTACATAACGTTTTCCCTCTGAAATTTTGAACGAATGCTTGGTGAACGTCACCGTAACAAACGACATCTGGTTTTCTTTCCCCTTCTATATTTTCCGTCAGATCACTATTTTCGAACATACTAATACGTTCTTCTCTTGAAGCGTGTGGTTGAATTCTTTCATATAAACTTCTCGGTGAAGCGTGAAACATACGAATGAATTTCCCACTCATATAAAACTCGATTGAAAATGGTAAGTTTCTTAAATAGTCATTTTGTTCTTCCGATAATTGTTTTTGATGCCATTTCAATGCTTCAAATTCAGTCGGCTTTGTAATAAAATCATCCCAGTTTCCCATTACGACTACTTCACATTCTTTACGAATGATTTCAACTGCTTCACTGGAATGAGGTCCTTTTCCTACTAAATCTCCAAGGCAAATAATGCGCTCGATTCCTCTTAATTTAATATCATTCAACACGGATTCTAATGCTTGAATATTACCGTGAATATCTGAAATTACTGCTATTTTATCCATATAAATTACTCCTTTATTTATTAAATTCGCTTGATTGATACCATTTTGGAATATAAGATGAAAAATGATTATGATCTTCTAAAATTCCATTTAATCTTTCCTTCATATCATCTACTAAATGCGGTGTACTTCGATTCGTCCAAACGATATCCGCTGGGAATGTCATCGCGACGTACAATGTATACAGTTTCCAAAAATGAAGCGATGGTTCGCCTCCGAAATAACCGTGAACTTGTCCAACCGCAAATGGTTTACTTATTCTTATAGTAAAAATCGCTACGTTATAAAAATCGTGTATTGGATCACCAAAATCATATCCACCAAAATCGATAACGATAAATTCCTTATTATGAATCATGCTATTTGCTGGATGGAAGTCATCATGTAAAAATCTTATTGGACGATTTCCCAATAAATCTTTATGATTTTCTACAAAGGTTAATACTGGCTTCAAATCCAGAAAATTCACCTCGTAATCTGTTAGTGCCTCTATGTATCTTTCGTATTTATTCCATCTAGATGTTTCCCATTTATTACTTGCACTTTCTCTTTCAATTGAGTGAATCCTCTTTAATACTTCCCCTGCTTTTCTTCCTGCATTATACTGTTCTTCCACCGATAACTTCTTTAAACCTTCTTCACCATTTATACCTCGGGTCCATTCAAATACTTGAACACATTTATTTAATTTCTCAATTATTATGAAATGAATTAACTTGGGTGTTGGAATATGTAATGACTCTAATTGTTTCATATACGTATATTCTTCTTGTTTACGTTCAAAATGAACAGCATCACATACTTTTACAAAATAGGTTTCTTGATTCTTTAATTCAATTTTATACTTCTCTTCATGTGAAAAACCTTTTGAAATAGCTGTACACGTTGCAATACGAGGCCATTCTAGTATTCTCTCTATCTCTCTAAGCATTTCTTCCACAACGTTCACCTCTATCAATATATGTACAAACTCCCTAACACTTCATGCTCTCGTTTATTTCCCCCTTTAAACTCTACTGCAAATGGATATTCGCCATGATTCTTTATGTATTCTTGCACTAGACCTTCTCCAACCGGTTCACAAAACTGTACTTGAATGTCACCAAACGATACACTTTGACACTCAGCATTCCATTTTTCATTTTTCACAACTAAGCTTGTAGATAGCTCCATTACTTCTTTCCATTTCCGTACTGTTTCTCGAACATTTTTTACTGCGTAATGAATCGTTTCAATTTGTTGCACTTTGTTTTTATGTTCAGTAATCGTCCCACTGTTACGTAAATCGTTTCTTCTTTCTTCGTCCGTTTCATTCCACTGTATAAAGAAAGGTAATTTCGGTCCGTTCTCTTCTTGCTTAACGAATAACATTTTCCATTCTAAAAGTCGGCCATCTTTTCTCATACGTTTCCCTTCAAATGGCCCTATCGTATGTAAGCCGTACTTATTAAAGTTAACTGCTAGCTCCTCAATTGCATCTGTTCGGATCGCGATTTGTAGCATTCCTTCTCCATTTTGTAGTTTCACCACTGTTTCTTGTACTAATGGATTTTCTGCTTCTTTCGCTTTTTCTTCATGTTGAACTGCTAAAAATTCTATATATGATAAATCAAAATAACTTAAACTATTCCAAGTACCCCAATTCTTATGCTCTCCGCCTAATACAGTATGAAATCCAAGTTCCTGCATTTGTTTTGCCGCTTCCTCCGGTGTACCATGAACTGCGTGAACGAGATGATCAAATCGTAACATGTCTTTCTCCCCTTTCTCTCCATCCTTTTATTGTATATTTTATTTTTCTTTCATTCAATTCAAAAACTTTAAAACCTAGTTGATTTATACGATTAATATGTATTATAATGAAACAAATTTAATTATTGCTGATTGGAAAAACCAAAGGCACTTTTCTCATACGGGAAAAGTGTCTTTTTCATTTATTATTACAGGGGGATTATTTATGCAGAAATTAATTGTCTTTGCTATTATTGGATTTTTCGCTCAATTGATCGATGGAGCACTTGGAATGGCGTATGGAGTAACGTCTTCCTCTTTATTATTAATGTTTGGTATTGCACCAGCTGTTGCATCTGCATCAGTTCATTTAGCTGAAGTCGTTACAACTGCAGCTTCCGGCGCATCTCATATCAAATTTGGAAACGTTGATAAATATACAGTTTCCAGGCTTACATTACCTGGGGCAATCGGCGCATTTGTTGGGGCATGTTTTTTAAGTAATTTGCCCGGAGATGTAATCAAACCATACATTTCCGTATTTTTATTTACTTTAGGGGTTTATATTTTATTACGATTCATCATTCAAAAACAAATTGTCACTTCAAATAAACGTATGTCTGCAAAACAACTTGTGCCGCTTGGTTTATTCGCTGGATTCGTTGATTCAACTGGTGGCGGTGGTTGGGGGCCCATTACGACACCTGTTCTTCTAGCAAGAGGAAATGAAGCTAGAAAAGTTATTGGATCTGTAGATACGAGTGAATTTCCTGTTTCACTCGCTGCAACAATCGGCTTTTTCATTTCACTTGGCTGGGAACAAGTAAGCTGGGTTTGGGTATTTGCCTTAATGCTCGGCGGTATTGTCGCAGCTCCAATTGCTGCATGGTTAGTCCGCATCGTTCCACCCCATTTACTTGGCGTATTAGTTGGTGGTCTTATTATCTTTACAAATATTCGTACACTGCTTACTACATTTAAAGTGGATCCAACTGTTATTTCACTTTCTTACGTTGCAGTTGGTCTTGTCGTTATTATTTCTATTTTCATTGCTGTTCGAAATCATTCCAATCGTCCTAACGCATCAACGGCTGAGTATCCAAATGATCAGAAGCAAATGCTACCATAACTATAAAAAAATGCCGCTCAATTTAGAGCGGTATTTTTTATTTTTCTATTTTCCAATTAATCATCGTTTCTGTAGCATTTACTCTCTTCATATGTAACTTTTCTAAAACACGCATCGAACTATAGTTATCTATGAGTGTCTCTGCAATTATTGTTTCTACCTCTCCTGTTTTGAAAGCCCAATCGATTAGTTCTCTTACAGCTTCTGTTGCATAGCCCTGATTCCAATATTTCTCAATGAATCCATAGCCAATTTCTACTGTTTGATCCTCTTTTGGTTTCCCTTTAAACCCAATATCACCTAAAACGCTATCATCTTCTTTCCGAAGAACATACCACGTCCCCCATGGTAATAAAGCCGAATCTTGTTTTACATTCTCTACATGCCCTACAATATGCGGACCGCTATTATATCCTTGCTCGTTAGCGACTTGAATACTCTCTTCTGTACACGGCACTATATAGAGCCTTTCTGTTTCTAATTTCATTTTGATTTCCCCTTTTTGCTTAAACGTTACTTTAATTATAACAAATAATATGACTTTATCATGAATGTCGAATTATATTTTTCTGAATTTTCTTTTTATTTAGAGGGTTTTTCAATATTTTTTGCGAAACATTTGTATAACAATTTTTTCTTTGCTTATTGCTACATAATAGTAGGTTCGGGTGGAGTTTTGCAAGCGTTTCCTATACAATAACCGATATTTTTTGACTTTTCCTAACAAAATATCTTGCAATATATTCAGAAAGTCATTACAATTGCCATATATTAAAAATCTTAGCAATATATAAATCCTCATCAATCCGATGAGGTAGAGGTTGCGACTTTTAATAGTAAAACGGACGAGACACAGAGAATGTCACTGACTCCGTTTGAAAGGAAAAGTTGCCGAAGTTTATATTTCTTCTCTGGAAATATGAGCTGGGGCTGTCTCCGAAAGGAACAGAACTGTCACGTTTACAAAATTACCGTGTAAACGTGGGGTGCTATCTTAACGGAAGGGTATGATGGGGTGGTTATTTGTGAAACGTTCCGCCAAATTCCTTTGGCGGTTTTTTGTATTTTTCTCCCCCGCTCCTTCCTAACCTACAAGAAAAGGAGTGTTGAACATGAATAGCGCAACAAATCAATCTACCTCTAAAACGCAAACTACACAAGGACAAGGTGAATTAAAACGCGGATTAAAATCGCGTCACCTTACGATGATTTCTCTCGGTGGTACAATCGGTACCGGACTATTTCTTGCCAGCGGTGGTGTCATTCATTCAGCTGGTCCTGGCGGTGCACTAATCGCATACGCCGCAATTGGAATTATGGTATATTTCTTAATGACAAGCTTAGCTGAACTTGCAGCTTACATGCCTGTTACTGGATCTTTTAGTACGTATGCAACAAAATTTGTTGATCCATCACTTGGTTTTGCACTTGGATGGAACTATTGGTATAACTGGGCGATTACAATTGCGGCAGAACTAGCGGCCGTAACATTAATTATGAAATTTTGGTTCCCAGATACCCCTTCTCTTATTTGGAGCGGATTATGTTTAGCTATTATTTTCCTTTTAAACTATTTATCTGTTAAAGGGTTTGGTGAATCTGAATATTGGTTCGCACTTATTAAAGTAGTTACAATTATTATCTTTTTAATTGTCGGCTTTATGATGATTTTCGGAATTATGGGGGGCGAAACTGTTGGCTTCAAAAACTTCACTGTTGCTGATGCACCATTTAACGGTGGTATCATGGCAATTATCGGTGTATTTATGGCAGCTGGTTTCTCCTTCCAAGGAACTGAATTACTTGGGGTAGCTGCTGGTGAAACTTCTGATCCAGAGCGTAATATTCCGAAAGCAATTCGTTCGATCTTTTGGCGTATTCTTTTATTCTATATTCTTGCGATTCTCGTTATCGGTTTATTAATTCCTTATACAACTGAAAGTCTTGCCGCAAGTGATGTAACAGTAAGTCCATTTACACTTATTTTCGAAAAAGCGGGCGTTGCCTTTGCTGCTTCTGTTATGAACGCTGTTATTTTAACTGCTGTACTATCTGCTGGTAACTCTGGTATGTATGCATCAACTCGTATGCTTTGGGATTTAGCTCGCCAAGGAAAAGCACCAAAGTTTCTTGGTAAATTAGATAGCCGCGGTGTACCTGTTAACGCGTTAATCGTAACGTCAATTGTTGGTAGTATTGCTTTCATTGCTTCTTTATTCGGTGACGGAGTTGTATACATTTGGTTATTAAACGCATCCGGAATGTCTGGTTTTATCGCATGGGTCGGAATTGCAATTAGTCATTACCGTTTCCGTAAAGCATATATCGCACAAGGAAAAGATTTAAATGACTTACCATATAGAGCAAAATGGTTCCCATTCGGTCCACTCTTCGCATTTACTCTTTGTATTATCGTAATTTTAGGACAAAACTATGGCGCATTTATGGGTGAATCAATCGATTGGAACGGCGTACTTGTTTCTTACATCGGTTTACCACTCTTCTTAGTACTATGGTTAGGATATAAATTTACGAAAAAAACGAAAGTGATTCCACTTGATAAATGTGAACTAAAATAAAGTGAAACGAGCAAACAAATTTGTTTGCTCGTTTTTTGTTGCAAACCTCTTTGCTTCCCTATTGCTCCTGTTTTTGCAATAATAAAGGAAATATAAATAAAGGTTGGGATACAATGAACATTCGCATTACTGATGAAGCGAAAGCAGCTATACATAGATTAGAACTTGAAGATAAAAAGATCGTTCGCATTAGAGGAACAATGACGAACTCTTGTAGTATTTTCGTTGATGTCGATTTAATTTTGGATACATATAACGCAGATGATGTTGTATATGAAGATGCAGATCTTATCGTACAAATGGATTCATTCACGAAAGGCTACACTGGTGATACAGTGAAGCTTGATTATAAGACGACTGGTTTTAGTATTACGACTCCGAGTGAGACGTTAGTTTATGGTTTGTCGATTAAAA
Source organism: Bacillus cereus group sp. BfR-BA-01349 (assembly GCF_022663795.1). Taxonomy (NCBI): domain Bacteria; kingdom Bacillati; phylum Bacillota; class Bacilli; order Caryophanales; family Bacillaceae; genus Bacillus; species Bacillus cereus group sp. BfR-BA-01349. Next base: position 41,724 of record NZ_JAKUGE010000028.1, on the reverse strand, counting down.
AATAAAAATTGTTTTCATTTGACCACCGAGGTGAAAAAATGGGTAATTATGTTCCGTTAAAATTTTTATTTAGCGAAGAATTAGCAGAAAAAATAGCTGATTCTATTTGTAAATACGATCCGAATTTCTCTAAAAAAAACTTTGTATCCTCTGTAACATGTAAAGTTGAAGGTTTAGGGTTAAAACAACGTATTGAAGTAATAGCAGATGAATTACATAATGCATTACAAAAAGATTTTAATGAAGCAATACATATATTACTAAAAACATTAGGCCCAGAAAATACAACAGAAGTAGGCACATTTACAAACGGATATATGTACATGCCTCTTGCAAAATACATTGAAAAATATGGACTTAACGACTTTGAAACCTCATTCAACGCCATGTATGAAATAACAAAAAGGAATACTGCTGAATATGCCATTCGGCCTTTTCTTCAAACATACCATGAAGACACACTAAACATATTACAAAAGTGGATTCATGATAAAAACAGCCACATTAGAAGATTAGTTTCTGAAGGTACGAGACCAAGACTTCCTTGGGCTAAAAAAACAGGAGCTCTAAAAGGTGATTTTAAGTACAATTTACAGCTTCTTGAACCATTAATGAATGACCCTTCTAAATATGTTCAAAAATCTGTAGCCAATCATATTAACGATATTACGAAAGAAGATAAAGAACTCGTTTTTCAGTGGTTACAGCAATTACGTGATAAACAGCATCCTATTAATCCTTGGATTATAAAACATGGGCTAAGAACAGTAATAAAAAGTGGTACTTTACCAAAAAATTTTTCTTTTTAAGTATTTTAAACAAAACCGCTTATGCTTCAAAAATGAAGCATAAGCGGTTTTCCTTTTGAATACAGAAATAACAAACATAAAAAGTACTTTAAATTTCTTCTTTATATCATTATTTTACTAACTCTTCTATGTTATTACTTTCCTTAATTTTTTCGGATGATAGCCAGAGTGAATAACTTGTTCCATCCTTGTTCCTTAAATATATGTTAAATTCCTTATTATATAGTTCTTCTTTAAGAATAGTGACTACCTTTCTCAAATCATCTATTACATATGGATCATTTCTATATTTTATCTCACTGTCATTGAAAACTAAAGTCAATTCATACTCTAGACAATTGCCGTCTTTCGGGTGTGGACAAGTAATATCCTCAATTACAAAACGATCATTTTGAATTTCATTTAACCTTACGCCTACTTTTGTTTCAGTTTGAATCAAATATGTCCAATAACCGCTTACTGTGTTTTTCATTGTTAAAAGCAGTTCTTCTTTCGTTATAGCTTTTTGCACATTTTGAAAAGGGAAACCTATAGATTCACCATTATAATCCTCAATTTCAAGTGTTGTTATCTTTCTATTACTCTTCTGAATGAATTGAATTAGAGCATATAAACGATCTAATTCTTTTGATTCAAATTGACTGTAATCAATCTTGTCACTCGTTTTTAAAGTTAATAATAACTTATCCGTTGGTTTCTCCTCTATATCATCATCCACTATATATTGAAAAACATTTTTATTTTCAGGTTCCACGTAACCTAATTTTTTAATTTCTTCTAGCATTAGTTTAAATTTCTTATATTCCTCATATGTTTTTTTTCCGTATTGATATTCATCACCTTTTATTCTTGAATATAGGAAGCCATCTACCTCTACTCTAAATTGAATATTTTTGTTATTTTTTGCTTGAACAGTATGATATGTATGCCCCATATTCCCTTCGTTTATAGCACCCCAATGTATTACAATCACATCAATTCCGTGCTTTTTTTTCACATATTTTTTCACCTGATCGTCATCTTTATAATTACACCCACTTAAACATAAGAAACATAACAATCCTAACATTACATTTTTCATTCTTTTCATATAGCACCTTGCCCTCTTTTTTCATAAACAAAATATTCCATATATAAAGAATACTAAATCGCTGAATGTTTTCAAAGAATTAAAATATTTTTACACTCGGTTTATATATCTATTTCTTTTATTAATGGCTCTAATAAGTTTTAATATTGATAATCGAATATAATAAAAAGAAACCTAAATTTAAGGTTTCCCATTTTTACCAACAATTTAAATTTTAATAGATATTTTTTAGCCAAGTAATAATTCGTAGTACCTGAAACGACTCAAACCAAGTAATGAAAAACAGGAGAACAAAGAAAGAGATAAGTGATATGAATTTTAATCTTCCATCTTCACGTCTAGCAATCGCTATAATACTCAGAACCACTCCAATTAAAAAAGAAATATACCCTAATAGGATAATAGGCTCAGAATAGCTATCTATTATCCTATTTAATCCAAATAATAACATTCCAAAAGTCATCAATGTTATTGAAAATACACTAAATTTTTTCATAATTCAACCTCCAATATAATTTTACTATTTTATGGAGAGAATAATTTTTTTATGCGTATGGATGAACAATTACACTATAAAATTAGATAACTCAATTTATTTTTTCATTAAACAACTGCCTTCTTTTATACCCTCAAAGGATTTTCACTCAATTAACCCGAATATATAAATAACAATTCTCACAAGGAGTAACTTTATATGAATCTATTCGAACACGAAACATAAAACCGTTCCACTTTAATAAGAGGTCCTCCCTTTTTCTTTTCTCATCATATCATCCATTTAAAAAATAGGAGGACATAATTATGAAACGTGATCCATTATTTTTAACTTTATTAGAAAGTGCAAATACACATTTTAGCGGCTGGGATTTTTCTTTCATTTCAGAAACAGGTCGAATGAAGAGCGAGCCTTTATCGTGGTCATACGGCAGTACTGCTTTTCAGCTTATGCAACGTGCAGAATCAATGCTCGATATGGGTACTGACGGCGGAGAGTTTTTATCTATGTTACAACCGTTCCCGTCAACTATATTCGCTACTGAGGGCTACGCTCCAAATGTGCCAATTGCTCGAAAGAAATTAGAGTCTTTAGGGGTTACCGTTGTAGAAGTGACCGATGATACTGCTTTGCCATTTCAAGATGGTCAATTTAATTTAATTATAAATCAACATGAATCGTATGCTGCTTCTGAGGTAAACAGAATTCTTTCTCCAAGTGGCGTTTTTCTTACACAACAAGTTGGCAGTCTTGATTGCGCGGAACTTAATGCGCAGTTTGGCTCACCACTAAATAGCGAATTTGCAAGTTGGTCTCTCGAAACCGCATGCAGTGAGTTAAAGCAAAATGGATTTACTATCTTAGATGCAAAAGAGGAATTCCCTTTCCAACGCTTTTATGATATTGGCGCTATCGTCTATTATTTAAAAGCAATTCCGTGGCAAGTTCCTGATTTTACTGTCGAAAGGTACTTTGAGGAGTTATATCGTATACATGAGATTATTTTGCAAAATGGATATTTTGATGTGAAACAACATCGTTTTATGATTAAGGCGATTTGTAGCTAACAAAAAGAGGTGGCAAAGCCACCTCCTTTTTGCTCCGTTTACATATGTTCTCTACTCTTTCATAATAAGAAAAGTTATATCATGCATATTACAATTATGACCAATGAATTGTATTTCTGAAACATATAATCAACTCGCATATAGGATGAGAGCAAAAACGTGATTTTTCACTTTCCTCTTCTATTGAGAAATGAGTTGTTTTTCATATCGCTTGTTCGCATCATCTTCTGTCAAACATGCAGTTGTGTAATGAATAATATTCCGGTTATCATACGTAAACGTATGTTCTAACTTATTTTCTTCTGTTAATACTGTCGGTAAGTATTTTGGTAAATTGCTAACTACTCCTCTATTATCACCATCTAATATCCAATCAATTTCTTTCCATTCTAATAGACCTTCAGCCGTACGTAATGGTATATTCATTTGCATTCCATCTGGCAAATCAGCAACGAACACATACATTCCTTCACTAGCCTGGGGCTCATCTTTACCTTTAAAACCAACAGTCCCTTTATACGTTACACTTGAAAGTTCTATGCCCGTTTCCTCAAATGTTTCTCTAATTATTCCTTCGTATGGCGTTTCATTATCTTCTATTTTTCCTCCAACACCATTCCACATCCCCATATTCGGCTTTTTATTTCTATTTAATAGCAGTATTTTATCGCTTTTTCTAATAAAGCAAATTGTGTATTTGTACATACGATCATTTCCTTTCATTTTCCACATGAGTTATTTGGCTTATTTTCAAGTAAAAACACTCGCCTTACAATTCCTTACTACATAATATATAGTACAACTTTCATGCGTAAACACTTTACGTCAAACGAGAGAATCCTTTTTAGAAAGGAGAATTTAAAATCGATACTATAAGCAATGAATTTCTAAACCAATATTACAACAGCCTCGTATGGTTAAACGATACACACTGGTTCGGGGTTCCAATCTGTAAACTTCCCTCTGATCTCTTTTTGTATCAAGAAATTATTTATGAATTAAAGCCCGATTTAATTATTGAATGCGGGACTTTTCACGGTGGTAGTGCACTGTATTTAGCTTCTATGTTAGATTTAATTGGAAAAGGTCACGTACTTACTATCGATATAACTCCGCAGCCAAATCGACCATCACATAATCGGATTACGTATTTAACAGCATCTTCTGTTTCTGTACAGGCCGTCCAAACAATAGTAAGCATGCGCAAACCTGATGATGTGGTTTTAGTTATTTTAGATTCTGATCATAGTAAAGAGCATGTATCCAAAGAACTATTACTATATAAATCTATCGTCACTACTGGCAGTTATATGATTGTAGAAGATACCTCCATTAATGGACATCCGCTTCTTCCCGATTGGGGGCCTGGCCCGATGGAGGCTGTGGATGAGTTTTTAACTAAAAATAATAACTTCATAATCGACGAGTCTAAACATAAATTTTTCATATCATTTAATCCAAAAAGGTTTTTAAAGAAAATAAAGTGAAACTTTAATAAGTGGGGTTTTGCTCCTCTCCCACTTATTCTATTATTTTCATTTTTGAAAAAGGATAATATACAAATTCCACCTTGCCAATTATGTTATCTTCTTCAATATATCCTAAGCCATTTCGACTATCTCTACTTACTTCGCGGTTATCTCCCATTACAAATAACTTATTTGGCGGAATTTTTGTCTTTTGAAAATTATAAAACACTTGTGTGTTGTTAAATAAATCTTTGTTTGTATATGGTTCTTCTTGCTTTTTATCGTTCACATATACCTTTCCGTTCGTTATGTTAATTACATCACCAGGAAGCCCTATTACACGTTTCACATAATATTTCGATTCATCCTCTTCTTTTATAATGACAATTTCTCCGTGTTGTAAATTAGAAAGACGTACTACTGCTTTATTTACAAATACGTAGTCTTCTTCATATAAAGTGGGCTGCATCGATTCCCCTTCCACCTTACATAAAGTAAAAGAATGGTAGCCTATGACTATCACCAAAATAAATAGTATGTACTTTCCCCAGCCTCTCTTAATCTCCTTTTTCATATCCATTCCCACCTTATAAAGCGCTTTTTAACTCAAAAAATATATCACTGCACAATATGTTTCCATGCAGTGATACTATTTTTACTGTGCCTTGTTCGGTTGTTCTACTGGAATTGAATTTGCATTTGATCTATTTGTTTTTAACTCAAAATACGCATCCAAAATTTCTTTACCAATCGCAGAATTAATTCCTGATTTATCATCATTCACCCATGGTACAACAACTGAAAAAGCTACTTCCGGATCAGCATCATATGGTGCATAACCGGCAAGAGTTAAATTATAACATTTTTTTCGGTTGTTGTTCTCATCTCTTCCAATATCACTTTCTCCACCATATACTGTCTCAGCTGTTCCTGTTTTTCCCGCTGGTTTATATGGTAGACCTTTAAACGTTCCGGTACCTGTTCCGTCAGCTTCTTGAAAAACTCTTCTAAATCCTTCTTTTACATGATTAATGTACGAAGTGTCCATATCCACTCTATTTAATACAACTGGTTCAATCGACCGAACGACTTTTCCTACATCCTCTGGTCTATTTGGTTGCTCTCTAACTTCTTGTACAATTTGTGGCTTCATTCGGTAACCGCCATTTGCAATGGTTGAAATATATTGTGCAAGCTGCAGCGGCGTATATGTATCATACTGTCCAATCGCGTAATCAAGTAAAAATCCGGGTATGTTATCAGTTCTACCTACTTGACCAATTGATTCATTTGGCAGGTCAATACCAGTCGACACACCTAGGCCAAATTGTCTAAAATAGTAGCGCATTTTATTAAATGTTTCTTGTTTAATGTCTAATGGATTATTTGGGACATAATTAATGCCTGCCATTTTTAAAGCCGTATTAAACATATAAACGTTCGATGACACTTGCAAAGCTCTTAAATCATCAATATCCCCAAATTCTTTCCACGATTTCTTCGGCTTAGAACTTCCTTTAAAATACATTGGTGCATCAAAGAAATGTGTATACGGCTTAATCGCTTCTGTTTGATATCCAGTTAATAAAGTAGCACCTTTTACAGTTGACCCTAACTCATAAGAACTTGTCATCGTTCCTAATGCATAATCTTCTATTTGCATACCGCCATCTTTATTTACAATTTTCTTTCCTGCCATTGATAAAATTTGACCGTTTTTCGGATTCATCATTACTACGAACGCACGATCCATCATCGGCTCTGCAGCATGAAAGGCTCGTAAATTCTTTTCAAGGCTTCCCTCTACTCTTTTCTGTAAATCCATATCGACTGTTAACATCAAGTTATTTCCACTTTTTCCTTCAGTCACTTTTTCTGTTCGAACAATCTTCCCTGCTTTATCCATAATATTTTTAGACTGTTCTTTCGTTCCGTGTAGTGCATCTTCGTATTGTTTTTCGATGTAACTTTTACCAATACGGTCGTTTCGATTATAATCACGAACTAAATAATAATCTAATTGTTCTCTTGGCAACCCTTCATTTTCATTAGAAACGCTACCTAGTATAGAGCGCAGTATTTTATCATTTGGGTATTCACGTTCCCAATCTACTGTTGTATCTATCCCCGGTAAACTTGCCAACCTTTCACTAACGACAGCATATTCATTTTGACTTACATCTTTTTTAACGATTTGCGGCGTCATTTTATATCCCGCATTCATTTTGCTTTTAATGGCTAGTACTTCTAGGTCTTCTTTTGAAAGTTCACTTAATTCTTCTTGTGTAATTCTTTCCCTACGTAACTCTTCAACTTTTTTATCTAATTCTTTCCCTTCTATCTCCTGCTTTCTAAATTTACTCTCATCTTCTTTCGTTACTTCCGCTGCTGCCCGCTTTTCATTTAACTGCATCCAAAAATCCTTTTTATCTGTTTCTGTTAACTTGTCTATGTCCTCTTGCGACATTTCAATTAGCTTAGCTAAATCTCTTGCTACTTGTAAAACTTCTTTCGAGTCTACTCCTCTCATTTTCGTATATGTAACGGTTCGCAATGGTTTATTATTTACAATAACGTGACCTTGCCGATCAAACATTTTCCCTCTAGGAACGGGAGTGCTTACCGTTACATCTTCCTTTTTATTTACTTCATTTCTATACGTTTCTCCATCAATGATTTGTACTTTACCTAATTGAATTATAATAGCTGAAAATAAAAGAAAGACAATAAAAAATAGTACATTTAACCGAAATGGAATATGAGTCTTTTTCTTTTTCGATAGTTTTTTCTGCTCCTTTTTCTGTCTCATTTCGCTCCCTCGCTTCATTCTATTAACATTTCTACGCAAAGTCATTATGTATCAAATTTATTTATATGATATATATAGAATTTTATATTAATTATAAAAGAAATAAAAGATTTAATTTTCAGTTTTTTATTTTTATACCCTATTTATTACCATTCCCTTAATGCACAATAAAATGAATATTATTCTAAAAGAAAAATGGGGCAAATTTATTTTTATACCATTAGTTTACATTTCTTTGTATACTAAAGAAATAAATTCATAAAAGACATTCTTAAGGAGAGAACGAAAATGACAGATTCGTTTATCATACATACTAAAACGCCACATTGTTTAAACTTTATGATCTACATTCAAAATATTTATCTCAATCAAAAAGGAAAAAAAGAAAATTTTCGTTTTCCTTACATAACAAAAACATTACATTTCTCCACTGACTTTAAAACAAATTTCAAAGAATTATGGCTGACTCTTCGTAAGCAAACTGCTAACGACAGATATGATTTACAAATTTTCCACGAGGAGAATCATATATTTTACAAGAAACTTTTTGACGCTAATTTATGTGATGAGGAATCATTTAAAGAATTAATATGTAGCTTTAAAGTATGGTGGACTAGCATAGTAGGTCAGCTTTCAATAGAATGTTCCGTAAGTAATTATAGTGAACAACTTTATAATGACTTAGTTTTATACTTAAAGCAAAACGAAATAGAGCCTTTACAACAGCTACATATTAGCTTACTTTATGACGATTGTGTATTCACTAAAGATAATATTACTTCTTACTCTGCTATTTTACCTATGAAACAATTTTTTATAAATTATAGAGATGTTGTTACTACATTATCAAAATGTTTTCATATGGCTTAAAACAGCGATTACTCAAATAAAAAACTGAGGTATCTACCTCAGTTTTTTCGATAACTTATTTCATTAAAGATACCTCTTCAACAAATTCACCAATTTTATTTTGAAAAACATAATCAAAGTTATATTCCTGTCCTGTTAACTCTTCATTTACTAAAATAGTTGTTGCCCCTACTTCTCTCTTTGCGATTTGTGGGAATGAAGCGACAGGTTGTACTTTTAATGACGTTCCCATAACGAGAAGTACATCTGTTTCATATAAACGTTTCATTGCATTTTGATATTGAGGCAGTGTATCTCCGTATAAAACAACGTCTGGATTTAAAATGAAATTACACTTCTGACAGCGCGGCACTTCATGATCAATCATATACTGTAAATCATATCCCGCTTTACACTTCGGACAATGTGCTGTTTGAAGTGTTCCATGTAAATCAATGACATGTTTACTGCCACCTAATTGATGTAAACCGTCAATATTTTGCGTTAAAATCGTAATATCTTTCCCTTGTTCTTCTAGCTCAGCTAAAAAACGATGTCCACGATTTGGTTTATATTGATGGAACGTATTAATTTGAAAGATTTCTTTATAATGCTTCCAAAATTCTTTCGGACTTCGGTTATAGTACCCTCTTGATAAGTACATCTCCACATTCGCATCAGCATACAATCCATTTGCTGAACGGAAATCTGGGATACCACTTTCCGTACTTGCACCAGCGCCTGTTAATACTGTAATTTTCTTCGCTTTTTCTAAAATTGAACGTACTTCTTCAAATTGTTGCACAAAAATCACCTCTATGTATTTTCCTATTCTTATTATACCAGTTGTTTACAGGAGGTGTTGTACAATTCATTTTACTTAATGCGTTGCGCCCCCAATCTCTACAATATCTACTTCAACTGTCATCGTTACTTCAATTGCCAATTCTATTCCCTTACTAATAGTAGAAAGTGACATACTCGGTTGCCCTGGATAATTACTCGCTTGTTCTGGTAAAAACGGAATATGAATGAATCCGCCTTTTATTTTCTTATCATGTTTCTCTAGTTCATGCATAAGTCCATAGAATAAGTGATTACAAACGAATGTGCCTGCCGTCTGTGAAACAGATGACGGTATGCCCTCTTCGCGAAGTTTTTTTACGATTGCTTTCATCGGAAGTGTAGACCAATACGCAATCGCTCCTTCTTCTACAACCGGTATATCTACCGGCTGATTTCCTTCATTGTCTGCGATTCTTGCATCATCAATATTAATTGCAACACGTTCTATCGTAATATCTGGTCTGCCCCCAGCTTGTCCAATGCATATAATAATTTCCGGCGCTAGTTCTTCTATATACTCTTTTAATACGCTTATTGATTTATGAAATACAGTTGGTACTTGTTTGCTTATTACCTTGTATTCTCCAATTGTTTTTTCATGCAAACCTTTTGCTACTTCCCAAGCTGGATTGATATTTTCTCCGCCAAACGGATCAAACCCTGTTAATAATACTGTTTTCATAGTTTTATCCTCCTAATTAAAAACGATATACAAGGCCGTACATAATAAACATATTTATGATAAAAATTGAAAGAGCAATGCGAATGCATTTCCCATTACGACTGTAAATAGCATCATGCCTAAACAGTACGCCATAACAGCAACGAACGGATACTCTGTCGGTAATACTTGACCGACTAAATCTGAAACAACTTGTCCAACGCCAGATTTCGCGAAAATACCGCCAAGTGCTGCTAACATTTGTGGTAAAATGACAGCCCAGCCGACAGCTTGTAATAGTCTGCTTCCTTCTTGAACAGGCGTTGTTATTTTTGATTTTGTAATACGCATCGCCGCGACGAATGCGAGTAATGCACCAAGCGCTAACGCTACTAACGTTACTTTATCTGGATCAACAAGAGAGACATTTCCCCATTTAATTTTCCCTAGCGTTAACGTACCGATAATTGTAAAAATAGGAATTAATAGTGCAGGCATAAAAATTTTATTTTTTAATTTCTCAGCATGTTTCACACGTTCTTGTACTGGAACTTCTTTTTCCTCTGATTTTGTCACTTTATTTAGCGAGGCTAAAACGACCATAGCGAGCACGATACAGCCCACGTAAAACGAAGGAATTACATTTCCAAATAAAAATGTAACTGCAAACAATGCCCAAAATAAACTAGAACCGAATCTGTTTGGATGTTCACGATCGAATGCGATACGAACAGCGATAAAAGCAACAATTATCCCTAATACATAATAGATTGTATCCATTGTGATGATGTTCATATTAGATTGCCTCCTTCTTTTCTTTTCCTTCTGCCTTCATTGTTTTCTCTATATATTTGTCAAACCTTCTAAATCTAATCCAGCTTACAATAAGTGCAGATATTGCTGTCGGAATGCCCCAAAGTGCCATATCCCATACACCGACATGCATACCTACTGAATCGAAGAATCCTTTCATTAATAAAATAGCACCAGTTGCGATGAAAATATCTTCTCCGAAAAACCAAGCTGTATTTTCCGCAGCAGCTGCGTTTGCTTTAATCTTTTCTCTTAATTTTTCAGGAAGTTTACCGTATTTACCTTGCGCGGCCCCTTCTGCCATCGGTGCAACGAGCGGCCTTACTGTTTGCGCATGCCCACCAATATTAAGCCCTAGTGCTGCTGATGATTCTCTTATCGTAAAATATGACATTAATACTCTTCCAGTTGTTGCTCCTTTTGATTTCGTTATAAGTGCTTCGGCTCTTTCTTTTAAACCGTAACGCTCTAAAATTCCGATTACAGGTAAAGTTAATATAATTGGCATAGACATATATCTATTTTCTATGAAAAATTTACCGAACATGCTGATCACATCATAAAAACTTAATCCTGAAACCATACCAGTAACAATACCTGCAACCATAACTACTAAAAGTGTGTTTAATCTAAATAAAAAGCCCACTGCCACTAATAATATTCCGATTAATTTCACCAATTCCAACACTTCCCCTCATTTTTTATTTCGGTGCACATATAGAAATACCATTATGTTCGAATGTTCTGTATATTCTTTCTGCAAATTGCACTGCTTTTTCCCCATCACCGTGTAAACAAATCGTTTGCGCCTGAACTGCTACTTTCTCTCCATTGATCGAATTTACATGGCCTTCTTTCACCATTTGAAGTACTTGCTTTATCGCTTCGTCTTCATCTTTTATAAGCGCATTTTCTTCTGTACGGCTCGTTAATGTACCATCTTGCTTATATGTACGATCCGCAAAAGCCTCTTGTACGAGAGTTACTTTGTATTTTTCTGCAGCCTGTATAAATGCCACGCTATTTGCTAATCCATAAAGTAATAGACTTGGATTTATACGATAAATTGCCTTTGCGATTGCATCTGCAATTTCCGAATTAGACGCCGCCATATTATATAAGGCACCGTGCGGCTTTACATGATGCATCTTCCCGCCAGCCACTTTTACAAACCCGTCTAATGCGCCGATTTGATATAAAACATAATCGTATACTTCACTTGCTGAAACATTCATGTTTCTTCTACCGAATCCAATTAAATCAGGAAATCCAGGATGCGCCCCTATTGCTACGTTATGCTCCAAAGCTTTTTCAACAGTTTGACGCATAACAGACGGATCACCCGCATGAAAACCGCAAGCAACGTTTATAGAGGAAACGAACGGAAGAATTTCACCATCATTCCCCATCTTATAAGCTCCAAAACTTTCTCCTAAATCACAGTTTAAATCGATTGTAGTCACACTGTTTTCCTCCTAATTTTAACTTCGTAAAGCGATAAATCTCTTTAATAGATTGCTATTTACTTCTTGTTCTATGTACAATTGTTCCGCTTCTTCAAGCGTAATTTTCTCAAAAGAAACATAGTCCCCCGGCTTTAGCTGGGCAAGAAGAGGTAAATCTACTGAAATGATATTTCCCATTCTCGGATAGCCACCTGTCGTTTGCCTATCTACCATTAATATAATCGGCTGTCCACCATTAGGAACTTGAATGGTTCCAAATGTAACAGGACTCGATAAAATCTCTTTTTCTTCAATCCTATTTAAAACTTCTCCCTCAACCCTGTAGCCCATACGGTCAGCATAATTAGATACCTTATACTCTTTCGTAAAAAATGCCTTTCTACTTTCTTCGATAAATTGATCGTATTCAAAGTCAGTTATGACACGAAGCTTAGGATGTTTCTTATACTTTGGTAGTACGCTGTTGCTAATTACCCATTTCGTTTTTATTCGCTCATCTTTTTGTAAGTCTTGAATGAAACGATTCGCCATTTCTGAGTACGTACCAATTTGAAAACAATCTCCTTTTTTCAGCATTCTTCCTTCTATACCACCAATCGCAGCACGTATGTACGTACTTTTGCTTCCCATTGTACGCTCAATATGTATACCACCCGCAAAAGTCACATACGCTCTACAACCACTTTTCACTTTTCCAAAACAAAGCATACTACCTTCTTCCGCTAAAATGGGACGCCATAATGGGATACGTTCTCCATTTAACAACGGTTCCATATCAGCCCCACCAATTGCGAGTAAAGTCGTTTTCTTTATTAACAATTTAGGACCTAAAATCGTCATTTCTAATCCTGCTTCATTCTCTACATTACCGACTAACATATTGATGAGCCTAAGCGCATTTTTATCCATAGCACCCCCAACAGGTACACCAAACTGTTGATAATAAGATCGCCCTAAATCTTGGACTGTTGTAAACATTCCTGCATGCAAAACCTCTACATCCATTCTTTAGCCCCCTCAAGAGATACATACTCTTCCTTCGTTATCGGGATAAATCGTAAATACATACCACTTTGAATATATGTTGGTATTTCTTCTTTCGGATTAAATAGAGTAATAGGTGTTCGGCCGATAATATTCCATCCTCCTGGTGTTTCAAGCGGATATATACCTGTTTGATTTCCGCCAATACCTACTGAACCAGGAGAGATTTGTAACCGTGGTGTTTCTTTTCTAGGTGTTTCTAATTCTTTTGATAGTCCTCCTAAATACGGGAACCCTGGTGTAAAACCTAACATATATACAAAATATGTAGTTTCACTATGTATTCGAATCACATCTTCTACTTGTAAACCTTTATAATGTGCAACCTCTTCTAAATCAGGTCCATATTCTCCCCCGTAGCACACTGGTATAGAAATATGTTTCACATCCTGTTTTACTTCTTCTTTATAAGAATCACACAGCTCCTTTATATACTGGCGAACGTAATCATATGATCTTTCACTTCTCTCATTTCTCTTCCATACTTCGTATACATTGTAGTAAACAGCTAATGAAGTAAACGACGGAACACACTCAATCATTCCTGCAAACGGATGTTGTTGCAGTGCTTGAAATAACCGCTGTACTTTCTCATATATACCCATCTTAATTTCTTCAGCAAATGTAACAATAATTGCTTGATCCCCTAACGCAGAAAATTTCATCCTACTCCCTCTTTCTATGCCAAAAAGCCGAGTTCTTTCGAAATGCGATGCGCTGTTTCTTTCACCTTCGCAATAAAATATGAAATGTTACTTTCGCTGTACTCAATTGCTAATCCTGAAATACTAATGCCTGCTACAACCGTTCCATCGCTCGCGAAAATGGGTGCTGCTATCGCGGCTGTATGATTTTCTAACTCAGAATAACTAATTGTGTAGCCTTCCTTTTTTGCCATTTGCAACACTTCTAACAATTGTTCCTTATCCACGATTGTTCCATCTGCAAACTGTTTTAAATCCACTTCCTCTATGTATCTCCGTTTCTCTTCCTCAGAGAAATACGATAGTAAAATTCTTGGACATGCACCAGCATAAAGCGGTGCTCTTCTTCCAACCGCCGTATACACGCGTACCGGCTGAACACCCTCCATCTTTTCAACGTAAATTGCGTCATTACCATCTTGAATTATTAAATTAACTGCCTGTCCTAAACTATCTCTAAGTTCTTTCATATAAGGAATTGCTATATTTCTTACTGATAATCGTTGTGAAACAAGTTGACCGAACCGTAAAAATACAACCCCTAAACGATATTTCCCCTTTTCGTTTTTTTGTAAAAACGCCATCTCTTCTAACGAGCCAATTAAACGATAAACAGATGTTTTCGGCATATTTGTAAGCCGAACCACCTCAGTTAAACTTAGCTCTTCATGCTCATAAAACAACTCTAAAATATCCATTGTCTTAACTGCCGTTTTATTTATACTCATTCTATCTCCCTTTCGTTCCAAATTACGGAACTTAAATTCCATTTTTCGAAACAAACATATAATTTAAAATTATAAAATATTCTTTCAATTCAATCAATAGATTTTAAGCAAATAAAAAAGCATGGAAGAATATCTCTCCCATACTTCACCACACTTTATAACGCTCTTACTTGTTTCAACGGCCAGAAAACAGCTTGTCCTTTTCCGACAATTTCATCTTCTGAAATAAAGCCGAACATGCGACCATCCTTAGAAACTTCACGATTATCCCCTAAAACAAATACTTGGCCTTCTGGCACTTTCGTTTTCCCTGTGATTTGTTCTAACGTAAAGTCTGGAGTTAATACACGGCCTACTGCTTTTTCTTTAAACTGTTTTAAATATGGTTCTTCCATCGCTTTTCCGTTTACATATAAAACATCATTTTTATACTCAACTGTATCGCCTGGCAAACCAATTACTCGTTTTACTAAATCGTATCCTTCTTTTCCGTGGAAGACGATAATATCAAAGCGATCTAATCCACTTATACTATAACCAATCTTATTCACGAGAACTCGTTCGTTATTTTCTAAAGTGGGCATCATCGATTCACCTTGTACTAAAGAAGGTGTAAATAAAACACCGCGAATAATAGCAATTAATACAAGGGTAAAACCTATCGTTTTAGCCCATGAGAATAATTCTTTCTTCGTATTTTCCTTCATCGTTTCTCCTCTTTCTTAAGCACTTATTTTATTATTTCAACTAATTCTTTTACTAAATTAGGATCTATTTCAGAAAAACATGATTTTCCTTCTCTTACCGCTGTACCGACATGCGCCTGCGTGATTCCAGTTTCATCTAGCAATCGCTTTATATTTTCTTTCGTCACGCCAGCTCCAGCTACAAGCTGAATTTGACCATCGCTTACCTTTTGCATTTCTGTAAGCACCGGAATATTCTCTACTATATTTCCTTGTCCACCTGAAGTTAAAACGTGAGTCACTTTATGAAACTTCTTTAAAGTTCTCATCGCTTCTACTGGATTTTCTATATCATCTATCGCACGGTGGTACGTTACATTTATTTCATCTACAACAGATAGTAAGTCCGCTAATTTCTCTTCATCCACTTCATTTCGTTCATTTAATACGCCTAATACTACACCAGCTGCTCCTAACTTCTGTGCAACTATAATATCTTCTTTCATCATTTCAATTTCTTCTTCCGTATATGTAAAAGACTTCGCATGCGGACGAATCATAACATGAATTGGTATACTTACCGCTTCTACCGCTTTTTTTATAAAAGCATAACTCGGTGTTAAACCACCTTCTGTATAAGATGAAATTAATTCAATCCGCTTCCCGCCAGCGCTTTCAATTCGTTTTACATCTTCTAAACATGTTGCAATAACCTCTAGCATGAGATGACCTCTTTTCGTGCTTTTTTCTTATTATAACATTAGTAAAAATAAGAAGCCTAGCTTTCTCCTTTAAAACTTAAAAAAGAAGAATGAAAAGAAAGATTTTTTTATTGGCAACAATTATTGGTAACATCCTATTATTCATGTACACTCCTACCATAATGAAAAAACCCGTCATTTTGACGGACTTTTCTAATTTCAAGCTTTTCTTTCCTCAGTTTTCATATCAATGCCTAATTGATCTTCCAATAACTTTACACCTTTCTTTGTAAGATGGACAGCTCGGTTCTTATCCATTTTCGTAATCCATCCCTGTTCAAAAAGCAGTTTTGCAATTGCAGACCCTAACCAACCAGAAATATGATAACGCCGTTCACTCCAATCAAGGCAAGGTTTTGCAAATACCCTCCTTTTTGTATCTGCCTCATCAACATTTATTCCAAAATTCAGAAACCACCGCTTACCTTGTTCTGTTACAATGTATTCTCCATCCTCTAAAATTATAAATTGCCTATCTAGTAATTTTTCAGTTATCTCTACACCGAGTTTGCCTGCAAGATGATCATAACAAGTTCGAGCATAACGAATTTGTTTTAGTTGACTTGATTGTTTTAAAGAGCGAACTTGAACTGTTGGTGCGATTGTCCCTAACTTTTCAAGCACTTCTGCAACTTCTTGATTAGCAAGTCGATAGTAACGATGTCTACCATGTTGTTCAACTGTAAGTAAATTCCCTTCTACTAATTTAGAAAGATGAGAACTAATTGTTGGATGTGACACTTTTGCCATATAAGCCAATTCACTAGCGGGTAGTGCCTGATTATTCATTAGACAATCTAATATGATTGCTCTTGTAGATTCAGCAATTAGTTTAGCTATATATGAGATATTCGGATATACATTCATATTTCGATGATACCCTAACTATTAAATTGATACAATTATTTTAAGTTTAATAGTAAAGGAGAATTTATTATGAATGCAATTGATCTTAGTATATTAAATTTGAAAGAAACGAGAAGGCGCTCAGAAAAGTTATGGAATTCTCTTCCTAATAATTTTCTTAATTGGAAGCCTGATCCTGAGGCTATGTCCTTTGGTGAGATGATTCGTCATGTGTGGAGTTCAACTTTTTACTACCATATGATTATAAAAAACAACGGTTCAATAAACGACATATGTATCCCGTATGATGACGAGCCGATTACTTG
The DNA here is from genome assembly GCF_022663795.1 of Bacillus cereus group sp. BfR-BA-01349. Classification (NCBI taxonomy): domain Bacteria; kingdom Bacillati; phylum Bacillota; class Bacilli; order Caryophanales; family Bacillaceae; genus Bacillus; species Bacillus cereus group sp. BfR-BA-01349. The sequence goes on along the minus strand of NZ_JAKUGE010000028.1, from coordinate 24,254 downwards.
TGTAAAAAAAGAAATTGAATTGGCACAATCATACTTTACTGACTTCATAGAATATGTTCAATCAATAAGCATAGCCGAGCTAGATTCAAGACTTATTGATAGAAGCGATGTTGGCTATCAACGATATTTAGGCGATATGCTATTACGAATTGCCTATCATGATGCGGTCCATGCAGGTCAATTTTTACAATATTTACGAATGGTTAACTTAGAAAGACCATTAATTTGGGATTAAATACGAAAAATGTTTATACAACCTCCAAACTGGCATTACAATAAGAATTTTTCAACAAGAAACAATCAAAAAACCATGATAATCATTTATATTAAAAACCTACATCTCAACTAAGTACTTCATACACATAAAAAGCACGGGTTTGATTACTAATCAAACCCGTGCTTTCAAAATAACTATAGTATCCATAAACAATAAAATGTAAGCTTTAAAAACTACGACCGAAACGCCGCATCCGCCAACATAGACAATGTTGCATCATCCATCGGTGGATTATGCAGTCCTGCTCTGACGTTTAAATAGTAACGATGGAGCGGATTTTTTTCTGATAAACTTTTTGCCCCTACGATGCGCATCGATTTATCCACTATAGATATCGCCGCATTTGTTACAGCATATTTCACAGCTGCTAATTCTGCTTGCAGTGATAGTTTATCTTCTGCCTCATCGTACTTTTTCGCAATTTGATATAAAAAGACACGAGCTTGCATAAGCTCGAGTTCTAATTCTCCAACTAATCTTCTAACATTCGGCAATAAACTAATAGAATGGTTTAAACTGTTTGGCTTGTATGATTCCGCAAATTGAACTGCATAATTTCTTGCTGATTGTGCAATTCCTAAATAACATGCTGGTATATGTAGCAACCAGCCAACACCCTTTTGTTTTACTTTCCCACCTTTTATATCTGTAAAAAAGCGACTTTCTATCTCTACATTTTGTAAGACAAGGTCGTGGCTAGCAGTCCCTCGCATTGCAACGCTATCCCACGTTTCTTCAATAGATACACCGAGTGTATTTCTTGGAATAACAAACTCACCAACTTCTTCTTGGCCTTCCATACTTGCTGAAATAATAAAATAATCAAGTACTGGCGCCATCGTTGTAAAAGTCTTCCTTCCATTTATAACCCACTTCTCGCCTTGTTGAACCGCTATTGTTTCTGGTTTGCCGCCACGCGTCGGACTCCCTGTTTTCGGTTCTGTTGCTGCCCTGTTAAAGAGCGCACCATTACGTACTTCTTCGCAAAACCATTTGAACATCTCATCATTCCAAGAGCGATTTTCCGCTAGCTCTTTCACAATGCCAAGATGCCAGCCAATCGATAATGCAGTAGCTCCGCAGCCTTCCGCGATTTTCTCTTGAAATAAAACAAAGTCATATAAAGAAATCGCACTACCACCAAATTCCTTCGGTAACGTTAATTTCGTATATCCGATATCTTTCAAATCATTTATATTTTCATACGGAAATGATCCTAATTCACTTAGCTGATGCTCCCTTTCCATGAACTTCGGAATCAATTTATTTATTTGTGCAATAATGAAAGATTGTTCTTCTGTTTCAACAAATGAGAGTGCCATACTATAATCTCCTTTATGTTCGATTCATCAACCGCTCACTTTTTCATTATGATTATATGAAGCTACCTCTCTATTGTTTCACTATTCCGATAAAAATACAATGTTTTTGACTAATAAGAAAAGTTCCTATTTAAGGATAGGTTCTTTTCTTATGTTAATCTCCCTTCAATGCCTTTAATGGCAAAGAGGTTACATATCCAATATACGAGAATAATTCTTTAAAGAAGAATGGAATTTCTGTGTCTAACGTTTTATATGCTGATGTCGGCGTTGGTGAAGCATACGCTTCAATATTAATATGTTTTGCAATTCTCATTGCGCGTTTCATATGAAGTGGATCACTTACAATCGTGTATGTGCGTATTCCGTTCTCTATTCCAACTTGCTTCGCATTTTTTAAATTTTCTTCAGTGAAAAGGGATTTAGTTTCAATTAAAATATCTTCCTCTTTTACACCTTGTTTCATTGCATATACTCTTGCAGTACGTGCTTCCTCAAGTTCTGCTTCGAACTTTGTACCACCTGTAAAAATAATCTTTTTAATATTTCCGTTCTTATATAAAGAAATCGCATGATTAATTCTTTCTTTAAATACAGGAGATGGTTTTCCGTTCCACGAAGCTGCTCCTAGTACGATACCAGCATCCGTTTTCACGTCATCATTTGCTTTAAAACGATAACTCCAAATATCGTAAGCTGCATAACTTACATATAAAATAGCAGAACAAATCATTAGTAAAAATACTTGAAAGATTCGTCTTTTCTTACTCTTCTTATTTTCTTTCATTTGTAATTGCCTCCGTACATCATCCATACTTCTATAAAAAACATTTATATCAAATCGTTTTGTTTGAGTTTATTTAAAAGAAGGAACTTTACTTGTTATTTATGTATAAAAGGGTTTTCATTTAAAATTGAGGATTATCAATTCATTTTCATTTGCGGTTTTCATTACATTTTTTAAATTCATAAGTTTATTACCATACAACTACATTGTAACGAATTTTTTCTCAGAAGGGAACGATGAAACAAAAGGAATTAAAATAAAGTAGCATTTTGTAAGAAAAAAGGTATATTTTTCATATGTCACGAACAATATACCTTTCAAAACACGAATTATAACTTTTCTTTATATAACTCTAATTTTTCTAACAATTGTTCTTTTACGCCTGGCCATTCACTCGAGATAATACTGTACACCACCGCATCTCTCACATAACCATTCGGTAATTTTCTTTCATTTCGAAGCACACCCTCTTTTACTGCTCCTAACCTTTCAATTGCTCGTTGTGCTTTTTCATTTCTTGCATCCGTCTTAATTTGCACTCTCAGCATATGCAGTTTTTCAAAAGCATACTGGAGAAGCATATACTTACACTCTGAATTTATACTCGTACGTTGCACACTCGGATGATACCACGTTTGCCCTAACTCAACTGTCTTATCTTCTACTGAAATATTATATAAACGTGTACTTCCTACAATCTTATTCGACTGTTGATCGACGGTTACGAAAGGTATTTGAGTACCTCTTCCGTAACCTTTTATCGCTTTTTGAACGTATTGTTGCATATCTTGCACACTATCCATTTTAGAGATTAAATACGCCCAAATAGCCCGATTTCCTTCTACAATCGAAAACAAAGTTTCGACATCAGTATTATCCATTAACCGCAACTTTGCTCTTTCGTGAATAATTTCCATTTTTAAGCCCCCTTTGTTGTTACTATATCATAAGAATATAAAACGTATTATAAGAATATAAAAAATATAGAGCGAAGAATTCTTTTCACATATATTCTTCTCGTATAAGGTAGGAAGACTCATCAGTAACCCTTAAAAAAGAATTTTTGGTAATTTCCAATAAATTCTATATAATGATAAACGGGAGGGGATAAAAAATGCTAGATCAAATTACTTGGGGAACGCCAGGCAGCTTATTATGCTTAGGGTTCTTTTTTGCGGGACTAGGAATCTTCTTAAGAAGCGTTACGTCATATACGAAAAATAAATAAGAATATCCCGCTTTTAAACAAAAGAAGCCCTCTTTTTACAAACGGCTTCTTTTTTATAACTTTACCTTATTAAAACTTTAAAGCAATAAATAAGCAATCGGCGTAATAATAAGTAACGTTAAAATCGTTCTCTGCACATATAAAATAATAAGTTCAGACACTTTTAACGGAATATCTGTTGATAATATACAAGGAATGGAAGCGGAGAAAAACAAAATAGATGATACGGAAACAACTGCAATGACAAACTTTGTCACAATTGGTGCACTTACTACTAATAATGACGGTAAAAACATTTCTGCAATACCAACTGATGCGGCTTTAGCAGCTAATTCTGCTTCCGGTAATTGTAATAGCCATGTAAATGGATAGAAAATATAACTAATCCAATCAAATATTGGCGTGAACTTCGCTAAGACGATACCAATTAATCCTACTGACATAATAGATGGTAAAATTCCCATCGTCATAATAAATCCATCTTTTAAATTCACTGCAATATTTTTCATAATGCTCGGTGCAGATTTTGATACTTCTAACGCATCTTCCCAAGCACGTTCTAACATTTTCTCTTTATAAACAGGCTCTGGGAACCCTTCTTCTGTTACATATGTATCTGGTTTTCTACTAAGGGGTGGGATTCTTACGGTGATAGCAGTCACGATGAATGTTACAACAAGCGTAGTCCAAAAATAAACATTCCATAAATGCATAATATCTAATGTTTTTGCGATGATGATCATAAATGTAGCGGATACTGTAGAAAATCCTGTAGCGATAATCGCCGCTTCTTTTGTCGTATACTTTCCTTCTTTATACACGCGATTCGTAATAAGGAGAGCAAGCGAATAACTTCCAACGAAGGACGCAACTGCGTCGATTGCCGATCTCCCCGGCGTATTCCATAATGGCCTCATAATCGGCCGACAAAATGTACCGATAAATTCAAGCAATCCATATCCGACTAATAACGCTAAAAACGCCGAGCCAATTGGAACGAGCAAACTTACTGATATGACTAGCTTCTCATACAAAAACGGTCCAACATCTGGCGCAAAGAACCAAGCTGGTCCTACTTTTAAACAATATAATATGCCAAATACAACGCCAACTACTTTTAAAATAGAAAAACAAATGTCTACGATAGATGCATTCCATTTCTTCGTATAAAATGGATAAATCGCACCAATCGCCATAACGAACAATGCATAATAAGGTACTACGCCTGGAACCGAAGCCCTAATCCACGATACGATATGATCAATCATAATAGACGATGCACCGTTTATCGTAACAGGAACGAAAAACATAAACACCCCAACGAGACTAGCAAGTATAAACCGAAGAATAATCCCCTTCTCTCGCCCTGTCTTAATTACATTACTCTTTAATTCAATTTCACTCAAAATTCGACACCTCCTATTATCTAAATATTCTGTATAATTATGTTATATTCCTTCTTCCCATTTCTAATATTTCATCATATAAAAAAAAGCCTATTTTAAAATAGGCTTTTTCTACTACCTCTCATAATCATCCACAATTACTTGAATAACACGATGCGATTCTTCTGCCACTATGTTATTACTAGTCTTATTCGCATCATATGTAATTAACGCTTTCCAAAGTGCCCATCCTCTTGCTCTATTCCACGTTTCTTCATCTATGCGCAATACTTCTTTAAATACGTTTCTGCTATTCTTATCAAAAAAAGTCCATGCCATCGCCGCATCACAAGCAGGATCTCCTACACCTAAAATACCAAAATCAATTACAGCACAAAGTTTTCCCTCTTTAACGAGTAAATTCCCCGGTGCTACATCTCCATGAATCCAAACTGGCTTACGGTCCCATGTTGAACTAAGTGCTACATTCCAAAGGTGCTTTAATAATGCCTCGTCAAAAACATCCTTATTATTTTCAATAGCAACTCTCGCCTCTTCATCATATACAGATATAAGTCCGCCTCGGTAAAAATTATGCGCTCCAGCTAAAGGGCCGTTACTCGCATTAATAGATTGCAATTCTACTAAAAAGGATCCTAAGTCCGCCGCAAATTCATTTAAATCACGAACATTTTGTTTCGTAACTGTTTCTCCCTCTATCCACTTATTAATAGACCAAGGCAATGGATACGCTTCAGACGGATTTCCTTTCGCAATTGGTGTAGAAATTGGTAAAGAAAGTCCCTTACTTAATATAGGAAGCCAACTATTTTCTTTCTCTACTTGCGGTGCATATGCCGCATCACTTGGCAATCTTACACTCATCTCATCCCCTAAGTGAAACGTCCTATTATCATGCCCACTAAACTTTACAGGTTTCACTTCTAAATGGGCCCATTCAGGAAACTGTTCCTGTATTAACTTTTCAACTAAACTTACGTTAATTGGATGCATTCACATTCTCCTTTTCTTTTGAAACTTACTAAGCCCATCCGTACTTCCAACATATTCAAAATTATTTTTCTTATAAAAATCATTCAACGTACGATTATGCCCCACGCAATCTAACTTCAAATACTCTTTGTCATGTTGTACATTCTCTTCTATCCACTGTAAAATCCATTCTCCAATTCCGTTCCCCTTATACTTCCGTTTCACCGCAAATCTATGAATATATAATGAATTAGAAACTTCCTCTTTACCAAAAATATGTTCATCCCATTCATTTTGTTTAGGAGAAACTGTAACCGTACCAACTATTTCATCTTCTTTCAGAACAACATATGTATATTTCTCTCTTATACATTCTAGTATTTCAGCCGTAGCTTCCTCTCCTAAAAGATACTGCCACTAATCCACTTCTTTATATTGTAGCCATTGTGCTACTTCTTTTAATAGAGTAATAATGCTATCGCTTTCCTCTTCAGTAGCAGTTCGAATTGTATATTCTTTAACTGTATTTCTCTCCATATCGCTGTTCCCCTTTCCTATCGCTATCATACTGATAAACGCGTTCTACCGTCATTTTCGTCGGTAACGTATTCAACATAATAACCTTGATTCCTTGCGTTTTCATACATCAATTCAATCTGTTTTTGATCTTTAGCGTAAATTGTGACGTATGTACAATCCGCAACTAGTAAAACTAATTCACACTTACTCTCTTTAAATTCTTCATATGTTTCAATATCTACTACTTCCTCTCCTTTTGAATACGCTTTTAAATCTGCAAAAATAACATAATATATATTGTCTTTAAATAATATTTTCAAATCTGATCCTTCCACTATACTTGGTTCTTCTGGAAATAATGCCTCATCCAATCCACCACGTGCTATTAAGTATGACTCCTCACTCCCTACCCACCAATCATATGAAGAAATATCAATTGGCTTTAACACTTTCCAAAGTAAATTATCATATTCATTTGGAATATCTACTGTAATTCCTCTTTTCATTTATTTGCTCCTAGCTTATTTATTTTCGTTTTCATTTCATACATTATATACCAAATTCAATTACCATATTTTGTCGATATCTATGTAACTTGTATTTCACCGCGAAAAAAAACCGTCCCACTACTTATGAAACGGTTTCTTTATGCTTATTAAGTTTTTCATGCAATTGTTGCACTGCGCTTTAAAATAAATTCTAATATATTCATCACATCAGCCATTTATTCTTAATGCTCACTTCGTCTTCACAAAATAATATAAAAACCACACCGCATGATTTTGTTCATCGGCAGCTATTCTGCGCAATAACTCTTTCATATGTGCATCCGATGCTTCATCTGAAATTTCCAAGTAAAAATCTACTGTCTTCTGTTCATCTTGTATTGCGAATTCTAATCCTTGTAAGTACGTATTTGGACATTCTTCTGTAATTTGTGGTTTAGGCTGCTGACCAGTTAAATTTGTATAGATCTGTACAAAATGATGGAAATGCTTTATTTCATCGTTACGAATTTCAAGAATTTGATTTCGTTCCGCCGCATTTGGAGCCATGTTGGCTAATTTCGCATAGCAACTTATTGCACTAAACTCTCCATTAATTGCTTTCTCAATATCACGAATCAACTTATCATTTTGCCTATACCAATCATAATCATTCGAATTATACATCGTATCCCCTCCATTATTTCACATAACATTTTATGCAATTTGAAATAGCAGGAGCATGTATATAAAAGGAAAACGCAAATCCGAACTCTTCGATTAAAAAACCTATCTATCACTACTTTATTTTCCTATAGAGTAATAATGAATTCAAAAAAACCGGTTCACTAATAGTGAACCGGTTTTATCTTTTACACATTTCATTTATACACAACTTTAAAATAGGAATAAACAGTTAATACATAATACCCAAAGTAAATTATGCAATATGCACCACTACTAATTAAAATTGGAATAATGATGTTATTTATAGGTATATTGTTAATTATCGGTATCGCAAATAAGCTATGAACAAGTCCGACTATTAGAGGTGAAATAAAACTAAAGCTAACTTGTTTCGAAATTGACTTTCTTACCTCTTTTTTCGTAACACCTATTTTCCGAAGAGTTTCATAATATCTCTGATTAGCATACGCTTCAGATAATTGTTTATAATATATAATTGAACCTGTCGCCAAAACAAATATTCCCCCTAAAAAACTTCCAATAAATAACGCAACTCCATACAGTTGCATAAAATCTCCATTTGTTTCAGATTGCCCTACATAATACCCTGCTGCGACTGTACTAATTGCCGTTAAAGCTGTAGCGCTTAATATAGCAATTGTTGCAAGTAACTTAGCGTTCCCTTTTACTCGGTATAGTAATTGCGAAATGTTTATTATATTTATACCGCTATAAAATATTTCTCTTTTACTTCTAATTTTCTTTAAAACAATAACTGTATAAGAAGTGAATAGAAAATATGTCCCAAAAACAACTAAAAACAAAATAAAAACTGGAATTATTATAGGATTTATAATAGGGTTCATAGGATCAATGGGATTCCGCACAATATTTACTACTTCACGGAAGAAGCCTGCTAATATATATCCTAATCCCATTAAAATAAGACCTATATACGCCCTAAGTACAGAACCTTTTGGCATCCGTTCTCCTTGATGATTAGCTTGAAACATTTCAATCAATGGAAATTTATAAATAATGCGAGAGTTTTTCCATGCTGTATATAATAAAATAGATAAAAAGACGATGAACGTGTCTATTATTGCTTTTATAGATAACTCAAAATGAATAGGTACATTTAATTTCATTAAACTCATTAGCAGCTCTAAAAATAACTTAAAACTCATACTGCCAATCAGTATGCCAACTACTAAAGCAAAGCCTCCCATTATCATAGTCTCACAAAATAACATCGTACCAATTTGTTTTTTAGTTATTCCTAGTAAAGAATATAATCCTACCTCTTTTTTACGTTTCCTTATAAAAAAATTAGTAGAATAAATAATAAATATGGCTATAAAAATAATGAGAATCACTTTTGAAGATTGAAGAACACTATTAATCATCACATTATTAACCATTTCTTTTTTTATTTGAGTACTATATCGAAGTGATGCAAATATAAAATAGATAAGCATACTTGAAGCTAACGATACAAAATAAAGTATATACTCTTTAAAATTACGCCGTATGTTACGTTGAACTATATCAAATAAATTCATTTATCTGAACCTCCAGGAAATAATTGATGTAAAATATGACAAAGGGCACAGCTAGATAAGGTCACCAGCCAGCCCTCCAGAAATAGAAGACATTACATCAATGACTTTTTGAAAACACCTTACTAAAAAATTACCTTTTCACTTATTCATATCGCAAACACTCAATCGGATCTAATTTAGCCGCTTTATTAGCCGGCAGTATGCCAAAGACAATACCAATTGACATCGATATTCCAACTGAGAGTAATCCAAGACTTACAGAAATAACTAGTGGCCATTCACCTATTGATGAAGCGATCCAAGCAAAAAACATACCTAATCCAAAACCAATCGCCCCGCCTAATGACGTTAAAATACATGCTTCGATGAGAAATTGTGTTAATATTTTTCCTCTCGTTGCACCGAGCGCTTTTCGAATACCTATTTCACGTGTACGCTCTGTAACGGATACTAACATAATATTCATCACACCAATACCACCTACAAGTAAGGAAATCCCAGCAATACTAGCAAATACTATTTTCATCGTTCGTGTTGACTCTTCTATTTTTTGACCATATGCTTTCGTATCCTCCACTGTAAAAGAATGCTCAAATTCTGGGGATTTCAATTCATTCAATACAGATATAGCTTGTTTTTCTACAGCCTCTCGCTCACTTGGAGAAGATAACTTAATTTTCACTGTATCGTATTCCTCAATCCCTGCAATTAAAGATGCATTGTCGATAGATGTATATCCTTCATACAATTTAAATTGACGTTGAAAACCGTCTTCATATTTGTACACCCCGACAACTTTATATGGTTTTCCTTTTATATCTATATACAAATAATCTTTCCAAGTATCAAATAGTGTTTTAAATAAATCTTCAGCTACAATTACAACAGGAATTGGCTTTTTCAGTTCATCCGTTGTTAACTCTCGCCCATGCACCATCTTCATTTTAAAGTCCTGCATAAAGTTTCCTGTTCCCCCATTTAAACTAAAGGAAACATTTTTTGATCCCGTATATACTTTTACGTCCCTATGCACATTGGGATACACATCTTTTACACCTCGTATCACTTGCAATTGCTTTACCATATGTGGTGTAATTTTTGCTTTTTCTGTCGGAAAATCCGGGTTGAAGTATTCTATTTTAAGTTCATCCATATGCTGATTCTCTGCAAGTTCCTTTTGCATCTTTGCAGTCTGTCCATCTCCCATTGAAATAATTGTAATAATTGTAATAATTGCACTTATTCCAATAATAATACCTAGCATTGTTAATATAGATCGCATTTTATGCGCAAAAATAGAAGATATGGCCATGCGTATATTTTCATTCGTATTCAAATTTATTCTCTCCAATCTTGTACGATATTGCCGTCACGAATTACAATTTGACGTGCTGCTGCTTCTCCGATTTCACGATCGTGAGTAATCATAATAATCGTTGAACCTTGTTTATTTAATTCGTAAAAGAGCTCCATAATTTGTTCACTCGTTTTCGTATCAAGTGCACCAGTTGGTTCATCGGCTAAAATAAATTTCGGATTATTTACAATGGCACGCGCTACAGCAACACGCTGTTTTTGACCACCTGATAACTCACTTGGAAGATGAGTAGCACGTTCAGCTAACCCAACTTTCGTTAAAGCAGCTAACGAAAGCTCGCGTCTTTCTTTTTTATCAACTCCTGCATAAATAAGAGGTAATTCTACATTTTGAAGGGCTGTAAGCCTTGGTAGTAACATGAAATTTTGGAATACAAAGCCGATTTCTTTATTACGTACGTGTGCAAGTTCTGTTTCAGACATAGTTGAAATGTTTTGACCAGCTAGCTCATACGTACCTGCAGTTGGTTTATCTAAACAACCGATAATGTTCATTAAGGTTGACTTACCAGAACCTGATGGTCCCATAATGGAAGTGAATTCCCCCTGATTCAGTATTACATCGATTCCATGTAATATTTGGACGGACTCTGTACCGTTTTGAAAAGATTTCGTGATGTCTTTTAAATGAATCATTTTGTGTTAACCTCCATACCATCTTTTACATTTTTCATAGGTTCAGAGATAATTTGTACACCTTTTTTCACTCCAGAAACTTTTGCTTCATGATCCGTTTCAAATTCAACCGTAACTACTTGTTCTTTCGCTTTTCCATCTTTGACAACGAATACAACATCTTTGTCACCTTTTTTCACCATACTGCTTTTCGGAACGATTGTACCTGTTGCTTCGCCTGTTTTATTTGTCACGTTTACGTGGAAACCGTTTTGTAATCCTTCACTCTCGTTTAATGTAACAGTGAATGGATAGCTAGAAACTCTTTTGTTTTCATCCATATTCTTTACTGGTGTAGATCCGATTTCTGTAACTTTTCCTGACCACGTCTTACCAGATACAGTTTTTGATGAAACTATTACTTCTTGTCCAACTTTCACACTCGCAAGCTCATATTCAGACAGTTGACCTTTTACTTTAAATGGACCAGCGTGACGAAGCGTAATCCCACTCATTCCAGCATCATTATTTTTGACGATGTCATCAATTACACCATCAGCCGGGCTCGTTACTGAAAGTGTGTTTACTTTCTCTTTTGCTGCTTTAATCATTTCATCAGCTTTTTCTACTTCAAACCTTTTCATTTCAATTTGTGATTCTAATTGTTGTACTTCGATTTCTGATGCTTTTAACGTTCCCTCAGGAAGACCAGCGTTTTTATCTTTTTTTAATTTCTGCTTCGCTGCATCCATTTGTTTCTGATGCAATGTTACTTCTTTTTGCGCAATTTTCTTTTGCATTTCCGCTTCTGTTACACCTTGTTTAGTAATTGGGTCATTATATTTAAAAAGAAGTTGCCCTTTTTTTATTTCATCACCTTTTTTAACAGCTATTTCATACGTACCTTTTGTTGGATCGAATGAAATTGTTTCTATACCATTTGGGATAACCTCTCCGCCTAATTTTTGCTCCTCCTCTATTTGTTTTTCTGTCACTTCATATGTTTTATAAGTTTCAACTGGTTCAGATTCTCCTGCAAATGTCATATACGACCCTACTCCTAAACCAATTGTGACCATACCAACGATGACTAGTTTTTTTGCTTTCTTCATATCATAATATCCTCACTTTTTCATGTGTTTTACTTTTAGAAACTGTACGTCCTTTTCTTTAATAATTTTTGAACGTTTTTGAAAATGATATATAAAGCCTCGTACATACTATGTACAATATAAAAAGCCCCACTTTTTCATTACCAGTTCCTCCTTGACCTAACATACGTATAGGATAGAAAAAACTAATTAAATAAAAAGTGGGGTAAACATTAAATTTTTATTAAATTCTTGAACTCTCTTCTTTTGGCAATCTTACTTCAAATATTGTTCTAATTACATTACTTTCTGCTGAAATCGTTCCATTATGCTGTTCAACAATATTTTTTGCAATAAATAACCCAAGGCCTGTACCACCTTGTTGCCCTGTTCTTGCTTTATCACCTGTATAAAGCATGTCAAAAAGATAGGGCAAATCTTCTTCTGGAATGCTATCTCCGTAATTAATAATTTGTATGATAACCTCTCCATTTTCAATATATCCATTCATATCAATAAATTGGCCAGTATCTCCGTATCTAACCGCATTTGTTACAAGATTTTCAAATACTCGAGCTAACAAATTCCCGTCACCATAAATATATAAATGAGGATTAACATTCAACCTAGCTTCTAAATGATGTTTCTCCAATAATGGATATAATTCCTCATCTAATTGTATAAGCAATTCACTTATATTAATTGTTTTTTTATCTAACTTTAGCACGCCATAGTTCATTCGCGTAATTTCAAATAACTCATCAATTAAACTTTCAAGTCGCTGCGATTTCGCAAATGCAATCATAGAAAAATGTTTAATTTGCTCCTTCGATAAACTCTCATCTTTAAGAATTAAATCTAAATAACCTAAAACAGACGTTAAAGGCGTTCTTAAGTCATGAGCCAAATTAACAACGAGCTGATCTTTACTACTTTCTGCAAAGTCACCTCTCTCAACAGCCTCTTTTAGTTTTTCACTCGCTATATTTATTTCACGCGCAATCTCGCCAAATTCATCATTTGAAGTAATATGAACTCTCTTTGTAAAATCACCGTTAGCAAGATGGTGAATACCGTTAGAAATTTCATTAAAATATTTTAAGTATGGTTTTGTTAAAAAGAAAAAGAATACAACAGATAGTGGGATAAAACACATTAAAAAGAATTTAATATCTACAATTGGTCTAAATTGAGCTAAATAATCTTCGTAACGTACCATCGTTCTATAATAAAGCTGTAATACTTTATAAATTATATATGTTCCACCAGCTGCTAATACCATGCTTAGCGCAAACAAGGCAATCATTTTAAAACGAAAACTTCTCATCATGTTAGCCATTGAACGTATAACCTACCCCCCATACCGTTTTTATTAACTTATCCTTTCTTGTATCCTCCCCAATTTTTTTTCGTAAAGTACGAATATGTACCGCAACCGTACTTCCACCATCGTAATAATCACCCGTCCACACTTGCTGAAAAATGTGTTCCACACTGTACACTTTCTTCGGATGACTCGCTAATAAATATAAAATATCAAACTCTTTTGGAGTTAATTCAATTTGTTCGCCATATACATTTACCTTTCGTTGATCAAGATTAATAGCCACTCCGCTTGTTTCTAAAACGGATTTCTTCTCCTCTACTTTCGGTTGATTTAACGTAAGAAATCTGCGTAATTGTGCATTTACACGTGCAACTAATTCAATTGGTGAAAAAGGCTTTGTCATATAATCATCCGCACCTAGTACAAGACCTGTCACCTTATCAAAATCAGATGTTTTCGCGCTTAGGAAAATGATTGGCATATTATGTTTGATACGAATTTGTCTTGCTACTTCATAACCATCTATTTTTGGCATCATAATATCTAAAATAACTAAATCAATTGGTTGCGATTGAATGATAAGAACTGCTTCTTCTCCATCAGTAGCTTTCACAACATGATAACCTTCTTTTTCTAAATGTATCCCAATTAACTCCGCAATTTCCACCTCATCATCCGCTATTAATATTGAAATCTGCTTCATTTTACTCTTCCTCTCATTCCTTTTTCATACGTTCAATTTTAAACTAGTCTATTTGTTTATCCCCTCTTCAAAGAGCTTTATTATGAAATCCTTACTTTTTAAAAATAATCTTGAGTACTATATTTCTTTATGCATTTATTTTTGCATGTTTATATTTTGTTAACTTTGCAACACCCTCTACGATTTCACGTTGTGTGGTAGAAAATGCAGAAAAACTAACAAAATTAAAGCATATCAGAGATAATCATTATATAGTACAACAGGTTTTTCAGGAGGATTTCTACATCCCAAGCCTAGCTAAGGGACAGTTAGTTCAACAAACAACTAACTCCCTTTTCATTATATCAATATATTTTGTACACTTACATGTATTTCAACATAAAAAACTGCTCCACTACTAGTGAAACGGTTTTTCCTTTATTAATTTTTATGCATTCACTTCAGTTTTTTGTTCCTTTACTCCACTACGTTTGAAAGCAGTCGCTAAAATAATCATCATACTTACTGCACCAATCCAAACGAGCACAGTAAGAGGTGTACTCCAGCTTAATCCTTTTCCGAAGAAGAATATTTCTCTAAGCCCTTCAATCATAAATCGCATTGGCAACCATGCGTACACCCAGTCTTGATAAAATGGTAACAACATTTCCGGTGCTAACGATAATAACGGTGCCCCGAAGAATAGTAAGAGAGCGAATACACCGATTCCCTTTAGTCCAACTAATGAAAGTACCGCCGATATCATTAAGAAGAAACTAAAGGATGTAATAGATAGAAACAGTGCCGTATCTGTGAAGTTCGAAATATTTACCCCTACCATACCATCCGCGATCCATGTAAGACCGAACCCAATGACAAATATGGCATCTGCTCATATTGGTGTGATTCAGCAATGGCTAAATAACGGGCAAAAAGAAACACCAGAGGAAATTGCTCACTTTTTATCAACAATCGCAGTTCATGGGCCTTTTTATGCAGCTGGCTTAAAGAAATAATTCAGCTATATAATAAAAGAACATCCACTATAATAGCGGATGTTCTTTTATTTCATTACAACACTTCAATATACCCTTCTGTTCCATGTACCCGAATTCGTTGTCCGTCTTTTATTAAATTCGTAGCATTCTCTACTCCAACAACTGCCGGTAATCCATATTCACGTGCAATTACTGCTCCGTGCGTCATAAGTCCGCCAACTTCAGTGACTAACCCTTTTATAGACACAAACAATGGTGTCCAGCCCGGATCAGTAAAAGCTGTAACTAATATGTCGCCCTCTTCTAAATTCGCTTCTTCCATGTTTAAAATAACGCGAGCTCTCCCCTCAATCACTCCTGAAGAAACAGGCAAACCTACAATCGCATCATCTGGGAGGTTTTCTCGTTTATATTTACCTGTAATGATTTCTCCATCAGACGTCATTATACGAGGAGGCGTTAGTTTTTCATATAATTTGTAATCATTTTTTTGTTTTTGGATAAGCTCATAATCTAGTTTATTCGTGCGAACTACTTCGTGAAGTTCTTCAAAAGTTAAATAGTATATATCATCAACTTCATGAATGACACCGCTCTGCACAAGTTGCTCAGCTTCTTTCAGTAACGCTTGCTTATATATGAAATAACGATTAATCATACCGTATTTTGGATATTCACGATAGCCGATAAAATTACGGATATTACGAATCATTCGCTTCGTTTCTTCTACTTTTTGTTTTCCACCCGGTAAGTGCTGTAATCGATTTACTAACTCTTCTTCTTTTTTTAAAGCTTCTTGCAGTCCTTCTTCAAATTTCCGCTTACTCGCACCATATTCAAAATCTCTTATATTATTTAAAATTATCGGGATAATTGTAGTTGGCTTTTCACTCCAGCGCGTTTTCGTAATGTCGATTTCTCCGCTACATCTCATTCCGTATTTATTTAGAAAAGTTAGAATGGCATCTCGAGCTTCTTCTCCACCTTTAAACTGAACTATTTCATCCAAAAAGTTCTCATTTTCTACATGTTGTAAATACGTAATAACTTCTGGATATGACCGAATCACATCAGCGACATCCATTAATGCTAAACCCATTTCAGATGTAATATTATTTTGTACCGATTGAGAAAGCGTGTCTGCTGCATTTTTTTCGCCTAGCCATTGCTCCATTTTTTCATTCATCCATGCTGAAGCATTCATTCCTGCCATAATAACAGCGATACTTTGCGGGTTAAATAATACTTTTTTTAATTGCTGGATGTCTTCCAAAATAAAATTAAGTACATCCACCCCTGATTTCATTTGCATGTTTCGTTTTAACTCTTTGATTGATGCTTCACTATTCTGTATTAAATTCGTAACGATTGCCGGATTATTTTCGATTTCTGGTTGCGAATTTGCAAGTTGCTTATTTTTACTAATAATCTTTTCTTTTTCATCATCCGGCAACAATGTAATAAAATTATCTCGCTCGATTATAGTCGTTAATGCATCTCTTACGAGTGGATCTGATTTTCCTAAAGTGTTTATTAAGTAATTTCTGCTAGCAGGTGAAGCTAATTGTTGCGTAGCATCAACAAACAGCCGTCCTCCCGCTTTACGCATAGGAGCATTAGTCGTTAACAGGAAAAAAGATAACCCAAGTGGTTTCATCGCATCAGTCATCATTTGTTGATGGCCAACTGATATATATACATGATTTCCCCCATCATTTTCTTCAGGAATTGGATATAAAGTCGTAATGGGGCGACTTTGGACAATATAAAATGTATTATGGGCTAAACACCATTCAATATCTTGCGGACAACCAAAATAAGCTTCAATCTGTCTTCCGATACTTGCTAGTTGTAAAATTTGTTGTTCAGACAATGTTTGAAGTTTTTGCTGATTAGGAGCAATTTTCTTTCTCTCTGTTCCGCCTTCTTTTCGTCCATAGATGGCTAATTTTTTCGTTGCGATGACCTTTTCGACGATTTCATCTTCTTTTACCTTATAATTATCGGCAGAAACCAATCCAGATACTAGCGCCTCGCCAAGTCCAAAGCTGGCATCGATTGACAACACCTTCCTATTCGAAGTAATCGGATCCGCAGTAAATAAAATCCCTGAAGCCTCAGGGAAAACCATTTTTTGAATGACAACACATATAGAAACTTGATTATGTTCAAAACCATTTTGCATGCGGTACGTAACTGCTCGCTCTGTAAATAAAGACGCCCAGCACTTTCTTACATGCTGTAAAATCGCTTCTTCTCCAATAATATTTAAATACGTATCTTGTTGACCTGCAAATGAAGCATGCGGTAAATCTTCAGCCGTAGCACTCGAACGCACAGCATACGCATGTTCATTTCCAAAACGCGAGAGATAATGAGCTACCGCTTCCACTACATCAGTAGGGATTTCTACTGCCATAATGACTTCTCTAATCTTCTTACTCATTTCACCAATTTGAGCACGCTCTTCCATTTTCAACTTTGTTAGCTGCTGCAACAAAGTTTGAAGCTCTTCATTTTGCTCGATAGCCTTTTCATATCCTACCGTTGTAACACAAAAACCTTCGGGTACTTGTATACCTTGAATGTTTGTTAACTCCCCTAAATTCAATCCTTTTCCACCGACGAGAAAAAGCTGCGTTTTTTCTATTTCCTGAAAATCGAGAACGAAAGAACTCATGTAACATCTCTCCTTACTTTGCACGTGTACTTGATTGTAACAGTAGTAAATGAGAAGAAACAGTCTATTTCGAACTTGATTTACATGATATAATTAAGTTAGGAAGAGATTAAAAAATGCCCCAGTTGCATAATGAAGTAACTGGGGCTCCTTATTTCCGCTCAATTTTAAATTATAATTTATTCACAACTAACTTCAATGTACTTCTATTTTTCTCCTTTTTTATAACACGCCATTAATTATCACACACAATTCTTACCTCGACAAATAGTATATAACTCGAAATACGCTTTAGTTTAACCTCCTGTGAGCCTTTTCACAGGAGGTTTTATACATACATATATTATTTATAATGAATTAGTTCTCCCACTTTCCAAAAAAAGGATGATTGTATTGGAAATGAAAAAACTTCAAGGAATTTATGATGATGTTATTAGTTTAGGGGAAAATTGTTATACCGCTATTCATCTAAAAAAATATAGGCTGCGGAAATATTCAGGTCCTCTAGATTGGTTTGAATCACCGAATCTTTCTTCTATCAACACATTATTGAAAAATAATTTTATAGACTTTATGGATTTAAAAAACATGCACGCAATGCAGGAACAAAATATTGTGTTTAATGATGGTGTGATACAACCTGTTTTTTCTCATATTATAAAAGACACAAAATATAACGTAACATCTTATCATGATTTCCCTGTTGTTCCAAATGAAGATTGGTTCATCACATACCATGATTTTAAACAAAAATTAGATCGAAGAATTGATAACTTTTACGAAAAAATTCATCATTCACAATCCATTTTATTTGTTAGATGGGGCGGAAACTTGACTGAAGCACTAGAATTACAAACCGTTTTATCAAATATTGTTAAAAATAATTTTAAGATTCTTTTACTCTATCCAACAGGACTTGAAAATGAAATAAACGAATTAGAATGGGGGCTTGATCATGTTTTCCCTATTCAAGTTTCAAGTAATTATCAAAATAAAAGAACTTGGTATATCCTCTTAAAAGATATACACTTAAACTCAAAATAATAGTAGAAACTACGACTTTACAATCAATATTTTTTGTTTGCACTTTATATAAATTGATATGTCTCCATCTTAATTCTAGGAGTAAATTATTGCTTTTTTAATCCCCCCACTCATTCTTTTCTCAAATCCTCCAAAATGGATTTGAGAAATTAGGGAACTATAATGTCGTATGAACATATAGTAAGGGGGATAAAAAGTGGACAATGAGATGAATTACGGAAGTGATTACAAGTTTATTCCAGCAACTTCAATTGAAAGTGGTCATGGCATCGAAGTATTGCCTGATTTGTTTTGCTACACGATTCAAATCGTCAACATATGTTTTGTTGGGAATCCGCATACCGATGATTTTGTTTTAGTTGACGCTGGAATGCCTAAATGTGCAAATGAAATTATCTCTATCGCTGAGGATCGATTTGGTACCAATAGTCGCCCAAAAGCAATTATTTTAACTCACGGCCATTTTGATCATGTTGGAGGAATAATTGAACTCATTAAATATTGGGATGTTCCAGTCTATGCCCATCAAATGGAGATACCGTTCCTGACCGGACAACAAAGCTATCCTGAACCAGATCCAACAGTTGAAGGTGGTATGGTAGCGAAAATGTCTCCCCTGTTCCCTAATGAACCGATTGATTTAGGAAATAGCGTAAAAGCACTACCTACCGATGGAACTGTTCCCCATATGCCAGAGTTTAGATGGATTCATACATCAGGGCATACTCCTGGGCATATTTCATTATTCAGAGAGAAAGACCGAACTTTAATTGCTGGGGACGCTTTTGTTACAGTGAAACAGGAGTATCTGTATAAAGTAATAACTCAAGAACAGGAAATAAGCGGTCCGCCTCGTTATTTAACAACAGACTGGAAAGCAGCTAAAGAATCAGTCATTAAATTAGAAGAATTAAAGCCTCTAGTCGCTATTACTGGACATGGGATACCAATGTCAGGTGAATTGCTATCAACAAGCCTCAAAACACTGGTTCAAGAATTTGATAAAATTGCTGTACCTGATTACGGAAAATATATAGATAAAAAGATGCATTAAATGCGGAAATACTTTGTTTATTTTTATATTAATGAATCAAAACACCAACGAATATTAAGTTTAATATGAAAAAACACTGTACTTAGGCAACATCTCTATTATAAGAATGGAACTACCCTTTATGAATAAAGCTCGATATTCCGCAAATACTATCCATAGTATAAGCCTGCTTCTTACCCAGGTTGTACTTCTTACCATTAAAGGTTGATTAAAGTGGGTTACGCTATATAGCATAACCCGTTTTTAATGAAATCTTTTATTCCATATACGTTTAAACAATGGAGGAAAATAATGAAACATATTGTTGCTTTATTAATTAAATACACAGCGATAACTGCAGTATTACTTATCGTACTTGGTATCTTTCAAGGCATTTCCATTCCTAGAGTATTACTCATTTCTCTTTTCTTAACAGGAGCTGCCTATTTAATTGGCGATCTCTTCATTTTGCCTAAATACGGAAATATGATTGCTACAATGGCAGATTTTGGCTTAACCTTCTTCGGAATTTGGCTTTTAACATCCTTATTTACTAATTTAGATGCTACTCGTAATATTGGATTTTCTTCATTTATGGCCACATTAATTATTGGCGGAATAGAGGTTTTCTTCCACATTTATATGAAGAGGTTAGTACTGCATAACGACGATGAATTAAGAAATCACAATCATATTCGCCATGATAAATATGCTATGGAAATGTCAGATGAATATATGGATTCTTCCACAATAAATAAATCCAAGCTTGAGGATACATCTAAAAAATAAAAAAGTGGCCAACGCCACTTTTTTATTTTTGTTTATTAAGCTTGATCAGAATTTCTTACATGTAACGGAGGTGGTACTACCCACCCTTTTTTCTTACTTAAACGCAGCAAAGTTACACCTGCTTGCGCCTTTTTCATATGAAATTGTCCGAATAGCATGCCTACATCTTCTCGAAGACATTTTCCCATCACTTGACTACATGTCACAAGTCCAGCTGCTAATCCTGTAGCAACAGCTGCTGCTATTTCAACATCATTAATACGTGCCCCTGGGGGAATGTCTTCGATAGATGCAACTGGTCGTTCTGGAGGAGCAGGTGGTAAAGCTACGCCATTAACCTTTAAAAGAGTTTTTAACTCTTCTATCTCCGAATTCATATCATTTTCAATTAAGCCTTCTAAAAACTTCTTCAAATCTTCATCACCTGTATGATTCATAAACACTTGATGGCTTGCAATTGCACCTTGTGCAGCTAAAAGATAACTCCAAATATCAAATACTTCTCCGTAATGTAACGGTTCATTTTGAGGATTTCCACTTAAAATACCCATCTTTAAATTCCTCCCTTTCGAAAATATCATAATAAATATTGATTTCAATATTGAAACCAAATTTTTAAGTATGCTTTTTCCTGCAAAAGATTTTCTACTATGCATGGAAAACACCTTTCCAACACTGTGTGTTTATTGTTTAGGAAAGTAGTTTACAAATCAAATACTCAAAGATTATGAAAGAAGATTATCGATAATCTTTGAGTGAGAATTCATTTACTATAAGGGTTTGTTTTTATACATATACAAAAGAAATTGATTTACATACCTGCTATATTGTATGCCCATTTACTTAGCGGTTAGCTCTACCACCAAGTTGTTGTTCAGCCATTGCTACTAAACGTTTTGTAATTTCACCACCAACAGATCCGTTTGAACGAGCTGTTGTATCTGCACCAAGTTGTACACCAAACTCTTGTGCAATTTCATATTTCATTTGATCAAGAGCCTGTTCAGCGCCTCGAACTAATAATTCATTACGATTTCCACTATTATTGTTTGCCATATTATTTCACCTCCGATGTTTTTAATATGTTACAAATTATGAAATAATAATTATCCTTTTTATGGAAATTTTATTGTGAATAAATATTGAGTTTCTTCTTAAAATAGAGCAAAAGACATAAGAAAGAAGAGTTGCTATAACGTACTTTCATAACAACAATATGTGTAAATTTCTCTTTACTAAAGATTTCTGTTTTGCCAAGAGATACATATAAATTATGAAAAATGATTTCTAAGGAGATATGAGATGAAAGCTGTAACCTATCAAGGACCAAACCAAGTACAAGTTAAACAAGTTGATGATGCAAAGTTAGAGAAAAAAGATGATATTATTGTAAGGATTACTTCAACCGCTATTTGCGGTTCTGATTTACATTTATATCAAGGTAACATGCCCTTACCTCAAGGATACATTATCGGCCATGAACCAATGGGAATCGTTGAAGAAGTCGGGCCAGATGTCACTAAAGTGAAAAAAGGCGATCGTGTTGTCATCCCCTTCAACGTTTCTTGTGGACATTGTTTCTATTGCCAACATGAAATGGAAAGTCAATGTGATAACTCAAACCCTCATTACGATTCTGGTGGATACTTTGGTTATACGGAGAAATTTGGTAATCATCCAGGCGGACAAGCAGAATATTTAAAAGTTCCATTTGGAAATTTTACTCCATTTGTTATACCGGAATCATGCGAGCTTGAAGATGAATCCCTACTATTTTTATCAGATGTTTTACCTACAGCCTATTGGAGTGTAATAAATGCAGGCGTTAAGCCAGGTGATACTGTTATCGTCCTTGGTTGTGGACCTGTTGGATTAATGACACAAAAATTTGCTTGGATGCAAGGCGCTAAACGTGTAATTGCAGTGGATTACTTAGATTATCGGATACATTATGCAAAAAAGATTAACAACGTTGAGGTATTTGAGTTTACAAAATTTCCAGATATGGGAGAACATTTAAAGGAAATTACACATGGCGGTGCCGATGTAGTCATTGATTGCGTGGGAATGGATGGAAAGAAATCGCCACTAGAATTTCTGGAACAAAAATTGAAATTACAAGGCGGAACTCTCGGCCCTATTCAAATTGCTACAAAAGCTGTAAGAAAATATGGAACGGTTCAAATGACTGGCGTTTATGGTGGCAATTATAATGCATTTCCACTCGGAGCATTTTGGGTTAGAAACATTAATCTTAAAATGGGACAAGCACCTGTCATTCATTTTATGCCAGAACTATTTGAAAAAATAACAAATAAAGAATTTGATCCAAAAGAGATTATTACACACAAAATCCCCCTTGAAGAAGCGAGCTACGGTTATCAAATTTTTAATAATCGTGAAGATGATTGTATAAAAGTCATTTTGAAACCTTGAAGATACAATTTGTTATTCTTTATAAAAAGGTAAGATTGCACTCCATAATCTTATCTTTTTTTATTACATGCTAAGTAGCTATTCCCTCACTTTCATCTCACATCGAAAAGAGTTATTTCAAAAGACTTTGCATTTTAAGGTAACGATTTATTGGTAAAAAAATGAATTTAAGTATTAAGTACCCAACTAGCGGACACGATAACAATGTTAACTAACTTAAAAAGAGGTGTCCTTCATGTTTTATTATAAAGAAGAAATAATTAATATGATTAAGCCGGATAAACCAGACCCAGCTGCCGCAAAAGTTTTACAAGAAATATTAGGCGGGCATTATGGTGAAATGCGTACAATGATGCAATATTTCTTCCAAAGCTCAAATTTTAGAGGCAAAGAGAAGCAATATCGCGATTTACTTCGAGGTGTTTTTTTAGAGGAAATAAGCCATGTAGAACTTGTACAACATACAATTAATCAACTATTAACTGGATCTGGTGAACCTACGCCAGGAAATGCTGGTATTGACAACGCACCACTTGATGAAGCGGTTAAACATGCAAATCCTCACCACTTTATTGTAGGTGCTCAAAGTTCATTGCCTGTTGATGCAGCTGGCAACCCATGGAATGGATCTTGGGTATATAGTCATGGGAATTTAATTAGCGATTTATTAGATAACGTAGTACTTGAATCTACAGGTGTACTTCAAAAAACTAGAATTTATGAAATGAGTTCCAATCAAACTTTTAGAGAAACACTTGCATTTTTAATTGTACGTGATAATGCACATCAAAATGCTTTCGCAAAAGCTTTAGAAACATTAGGCGTTGAATGGGGGAAATATTCCAAGGTAGGGTAAGTACCCAGCGCCTTATCATATTTCTATGATAGGTTTCCATGTACTCCCCCCCGAACCGTACGTACTTGTCTCCAAGTATAC
>NZ_JAKUGE010000027.1:0-68873 GCF_022663795.1 Bacillus cereus group sp. BfR-BA-01349 | reverse complement strand
AAACAACCTTAGTCCTATTGAATTTGGAACTAAGGCTGCTTAATGAAAAGGCACCTAATCTATTACTGTCTACTTGACAGGGGTAAGACCAGATTACTATAATCATCTTCTTTTTCATTAAAAGCATAAATATCAGCTGCTGCTAATCTTAATTTTCCTACATCACTGTTTATTTTAAATCTTTGGAGATCATTTGTACTATTCCCCACACTTATTCCCTCCTATTTTATACATTACCTATTATTCATATATTGTCTTTCATACTCCTCATATTTGTTTTTAGAATTTTCATTATTATCTTCTTTAGTATTTAAATAGATCGCTATTTTTTGATCATGTCTTATTAATTGACCTTCTTTATTCTTTTTTTCATACCCCATCGTTATGCTTATCGTAGTGAATTCCATAGGATTTTCTTTTGTATCTTTTGCCGAATTAAATTCCAATAATAATATTGCTTCATCAAATTTATCATAGTCCACCTTTAACTTATCATTAATTATTTCTTGAAATTCCGATTCAGTTAAGTAATATGTTACCTTGGATGGTTCACTAAATCTTTTTTTATCTTTTTTGGGTTTTAAACTATCTATTCCCTTCAATCTATCAAATATAAAATGAACATTCGAAACATCCAAACTTTGATCTGGACTTTTCAATTGATTATCTTCATATTTAATACTAGTTCTATATATAGTTTCTTCTTTTTTTTGCTCATTATTTAATGAACTAGCAATTTCTTGTAAAGTTGTCCCATAGAACCTTTTTTCTTTGATATTGTATACCGCTCCTGTCGTTTGATATACGACGTTAATGCGTTTATCATTTTCCGCCCAAAACGTACTATCCCTAACCTCTTCTTTCACATACGCATACCCATCATCACTCGCAGACATAACTGTCTTCATATCCCCTTCATCCAACGCCTTTACTAATCTCTCATACTCTATCTTTGTCTCTCCAAAACCACATCCACTTAATAAACTTGCCACTATTGACACGACTATCATCACCTTAGCTTTCTTCTTTAATTTCATACTGTCACCTCGTTAGTTACTCTAGGCATTTTTAGTTTCATTATGTTCCCTTTTTGATAGTAATACACTTCATCTTTACCTAATGGCGCTTCGTTGCTTATATATTTTATTTTGAAGATACTTTGATCATTTAATGGCATTGCGATAATTGCTGCTGTTAGCTTACTTCTCATTTTCATAGGTAGAGCTTCACGATTTCGGTCCATGTAGTCGTGGTGACCTGCTAATACAAAGTAAATGCCCACTGTACGAGATAGATCAATTAAAGTTGCTGCATCTTCCATTTCTAAATAAACAAATTTACTAAACTCTTCAACATTTGTCATGATAATGAGTTGTTTTGTGAATGCAGGAATTTCTCTACCTTCTTGTCTTGCTTGCGCTAATTCAAGAGCTCGTTCGCGAATTACTTCCATCCAATACTTCGCATGCATATTGATTTCATTTTCGTCTACAATGTAGTGCGTCACATTATCTTTATATTGAACGAAACTATACTCTGCTGTATCCACTAACGTCACACTTTCAAAATAATCTTTATTCAATTGCGATAGGATGCTAGATACAATTTGTTTTCTCATACTATCATCTACACTATAAATCATTAAATGATCATTCACTGCAATATCATGAGCTACAACTTCTACGTTTGCAAAATCAAGCCCCATTGGAATTCTTGCTGCTTGTAGAGCTTTTGTAACGTCTTTATTTTTACGATAAGTAGCAATATCAATAATTTCTGGCATCATTGGAATTGCCTTCGGACGTTCTCCATCCCATTCTCGGTCCATATCATTTGCTTCTTGTTGTAATAATTGAATTTGCTGTAATTCATCTTCTGCTTTCGTAGGTAATGCAACCTGGAATAATGTAGGAGATTCTAGTTTTATTAACGCTCTTCCTGCTGTTTCTTCCACTTTTATATCAGATCGCCCTACAATACTAGCTACTTCACTTTGATCAATCATATATAGGCAAGTTTGAATTTTAATATTATTGTACAATTGAATTCTAAGTGCATTTTGTCGCCCTGCACTAATTAAGGTATGAATTCCTAAACTTGCTCCATCTCGGACAATTTGCATAATTAGCATTTCAAAGCTTTCATAGAACTTCGCTTCTTTTACTGCATCATAATTGTCGATCGCAATAATAATATGTGGTATTTCTTTCCCACTTGCCTTTTCATACATTTCAATATTTGCAACGTCATATTCACTTAATAATCGTTTACGATTTTTCATTTCTTGAGTTAATCTTTCAACAAACTTTAAACATTTTTCAGATTCATCAATCGTAATCGTATCCGCTACATGAGGTAATCCTTTCAAAGGTAGAAGACCATTTGTTCCAAGGTCCACTAAATACACATGCAAATGCTCCGGACTATGCTGACGAGCTACATCCATAATGACTGATTGTAAGAATGTTGATTTTCCGTAGCCAGGGCTTGAGAAGACCGCTACGTGTCCGTCTTTACTAATATCTAGTGTTAATGGTGTTTGTGATTGTAATTCAGGCTGATCTAGTAGACCAATTGTTGCTTGTAATGGTTTCTTTTCTTTCGTCCATGCTTCTTTGAACTGAATAGCATGTAAGTCTTGTAAATATACGCTTTCTGGAAGTGGTGGTAACCACGGTCTAGCTAACGCTTCAATTTCATTTACTTCTGCGTAATCGTGAATGTAGTCAATAACAGCATCCAGCTCAGATGGTACGCTTATTACTTCTTTACTGCTACCAAGTCCACTTAAATCTTCACTTAATATTTCATATTGTCCTAGATCATTTATTGCATATATCGTTGCGTCTAAATGTTCTTTATCCTCTTTGTTTTCTACATAGTCTGCTCCGCTCCAAGCTGATTGGAATAGTTCATAAATTTCATTATTCCCAACTTGTAAGTAAGCACGTCCTGGTAATGTAATTTCAGCAGCATCCGGTGTTTTTAAGATTTCATTACTATCTGACGTATTTTGAACTTTTAATGCTAGTTTGAATTTCGAGTTACTCCAAATTTGATCATCTACAACACCACTCGGTTTTTGCGTAGCTAATATTAAATGGATTCCGAGCGAACGACCGATACGCGCTGTTGAAACTAACTCTTTCATAAATTCTGGTTGTTCTGACTTCAGTTCTGCGAATTCATCACTAATTAAAAATAGATGCGGCATCGGCTCACTTACTAAGCCTTCTTTATACAGTTTTTGATACTGATTAATATGGTTTACATCATTTTCACCAAATAATCGTTGTCTTTTCTGTAATTCAGCTTTAATTGATGCGAGCGCTCTCATACTTTGTGCTCCATCTAAGTTCGTAATTGTTCCTAATAAATGCGGTAAGTTTTTAAATAAATTCGCCATTCCGCCGCCTTTATAGTCAATTAGTAAAAAGGCTACTTCGTACGGGTGAAAATTGACTGCTAGAGATAAAATATACGATTGTATAATTTCCGATTTACCTGAACCTGTTGTACCTGCTATTAATCCGTGTGGTCCGTGTGCTTTTTCGTGTAAGTTTAAGTTTACGATATCTTCTTTACCACGTAATCCAAGTGGTACGGCTAAAGATTTATGCGCTGCATTTTTCTCCCAGCGACTTGTGATATTCAGTTCTTTTACTTTTTCAACGCCGTACATTTCTAAAAATGTTACGCTTTCTGGAATACTATTTTTTAAGTTTTGCAAATGATTTAATGGTGCTAATGCCCGTGAAATATCTTCTAAATTAAACCCTTTCGGTACGTGATTTAGTTTAAATTGACGGTTAACAAGCTCTCCTTGCTCTAAGATGATGTTCCCTTGTTTTGCATCTCTTATATCTATTACCGTTTTCACATGCTCCGGTAAACTTTGCATAACATCTTGTACAAATACAAGTGATACACCTAATTGACTCGGATCATCATTAAAGAATTCCATAACAACATGGTCTAATATTAGTTTTTCATCTGTAATGAGAACGACATAGTGCGGTGCAAAGTACATTTTTTCATTAGTAGAACTTTTTTCATCTAGTTTTAATTTTCGTTCTTTCAATATTTGATACAAACTATTTAACACTTGATCACGGCTACGATCATGGTATACAAATCCACGTACATTTATATCGCGAACACTTCCATGAGGTAACCAGCGCATCCAATCCCATTTTTCTTTTTCTTCTTCCGGAAAAATAGTAATAAACTGCAAGTCATAATAACTATGGAATAAAGCCGTTTGTGCAACTAATAATTGTAATTGCTCTAACACTAAAGAGCGTTGGCCAATATAACCGACTGGTCCATTCATTAAATCTGTT
Organism: Bacillus cereus group sp. BfR-BA-01349; assembly: GCF_022663795.1. Taxonomy (NCBI): domain Bacteria; kingdom Bacillati; phylum Bacillota; class Bacilli; order Caryophanales; family Bacillaceae; genus Bacillus; species Bacillus cereus group sp. BfR-BA-01349. Next base: position 64,530 of record NZ_JAKUGE010000027.1, on the reverse strand, counting down.
ACAACTGGTACATCTTCCAATGATAGATAACGCTGTCTTAGTTCACGTGCTATATCGATTAATTCATCTTTCGTTTGACTAAACTCTTCTTCATTAAATTGAATTTCAAAACTCGTATTAGCTTGTCCTGTTCCAACGCTAAATGTTAAGAAATCATGATGTAACATTGTTTTTTCATAAATTCTAGGATTTACTTGAACTGCCATATTACGTATTACTTCTACATTTGGATTGTGATAATGTAATGCGTGACGCTGTTTTTCACTTTCTGCATGTAAATCTTTCGTTTTTTGTTTTATATACTCTCTATAGCTTTTATCTCGTTCAACAATGTCGACTTTATATTGCTTCAAATTTTTAATATACGATGTGACAGAAACAATGATTGTTACTAATGTCATCGCAATCGATGCGATAATAAACATTCCATATTTCATGAAAATAGCAAGTAATACAGTTACGACAATCATGACAAGTGAAGGTGCAATGATTCTTGCTAAATGCTCCGTTGGTTTTGATGGCATACTTGAAGGCTTTGCAATTGTCATTTTCTCTTCTGGTTCACGGTAAATAATACGTGGTGAACGATGATAGTCTGGATAACCACTTTGATAATTTGTTTCTGATTCTACTAAAATAGGTAACGCAGATTTCACTTTATTTTCTGAAGAAAGTACTTGAATGTCTTCACTACCAATCTCCAATAAAATACCATCAAAATATAATACGTCTCCTGATTCCAACATAACGCTATCTTTTAACTTCGTATAATTATGAAATACATCCCCGCCATACACGTTCACTTTAAAAGAATCGTACAACGTTTCGCGAGATAGCATTAAATCGACACTAGTCCCGGTAATAGAAATATCATCGTAATCGTTTTGACTCACTGTAAGAGAATGTTTCGTTCCAATATCAAACACTTTAGTTGTGCCAACAATAGATATAAAGATTTTCAAGCTCACATCTCTTGTTTTCCCAATCTCAATTTCCTTATTGAATTCTATTAATTGATCCTGTACCATCCAAGCATTTGCTTCATTATTCCACTTTAACTCTACCTCTTGTTCTAAACTTGGATTCGTAATATCATTTGTCCACTCTTTTCCAATCGACACTATTGATTGCTCATTTGGATGTAATGTGCACTTATATATTTTGTCTCCATAAGTCAATACTAATAGTTGCTCCATCCGTGTTCACTGCTCCTTTTCAACTGTCTCATCAAGTGCTTACTCTTTTTTCTCTGTGTCCGACAAATTTTTATCGTTTGATGAATTGCCATATTTCTTTTTATATTCATCTAATTGTTGCTCATATGTTTTTAACTTTTGATCACGTTCTTCCCCTGATAAATCTGGATTATTTTTCAGTGATTCAATTTGTTTAACAAGGCCGTACATAATAAGCTGAGGATCATCAAGTGTCTTAGCTAAATCTAATGATTTATCAAAATTACCTTTTCCGTTATACATCCAATACAGCAAATACTTTTCATCACTTTTCAAACTAATATTTTTCATAATCGATTTCTTTTGAGCTTCACCTAGTTTTTCAGCTGTAATGTATGCGAATGCTAACTCATATTTAGATGCAATCGGTAATGATTCAAACTCCTCTTCATTCAATTGCGTAATGACTTTGTCATAATCAGTTGCTATGAAACTTGCATTTGCTTCTAACAATTTATTTTGATAAGGAAATTTTATAAAAGTGAAATATATTAAAGGAGCAGCTAAAATAACTGTCGCCGCTATGAAGGAAAAAGCTAAGTATTTAAATGATTTATAGCTTTTTTTAGGTACTAACTGCATATTTTTTTCTGTTTTTGTTTGTTCCTTCTCAAAGCTGTCATCAAGAAACTGCAGTAATGCATCTAAGCTTTCCATTTGAGCAACGGTCTGTTCAAATGTTGTTTCTTTTGCATCTTTTAGTAACCCAGCATACAAATCATCAAAGTTATGTTTTTGGGAGAATAAAGCAATAATTAGACACTTATATTGTGTTAAAAATTGCTCTTCTAATAACGGGGTTGGCGGAACAATATCTCGAATTCCTCTATGTATAATACTTGGTATTAAATTAGCATTAAAAACTATATTGTCTGGATGTAAAAAGAACGTGATTCGTTTATTTAAATATTTACGAAACTGCGCAACATTCCGAAGTAGTCTTAATTTCTCATTTCTTCCAAAACGGCTAAGATCGTCCCACTTATATAATTTTTTATCTACTTGATATAGAAACGTAAACATATCATCCGTTTCTTCTATTGTTAATGGTACAAATTCAGACGATTCGCCCGTAATTATATCGAATTGACGGAAGTCTTTTATACGTGTTTGAGATTTGGTCATCTCCAATTTCCAATTTTCTTTTTCTATTTGAAATTGATAGTTCATTGCATCAATTTGAATTATTTTTTCCGTCATGTTTATCCTCTTCTCCTTTTCTTTATAACCCGTAATAACTTATTTTCAAATAACTAAAAGTAAAAAATATTCTTTATAAAACTTGCAAAATATCTCCATCTGTTATTTGGTGATCAATTAAACGATCATTATCTGTTAAAACAATTGACTTATTTTTCACTTTAATTACAAAATGTGAACCTTCATGATTATCAATCTTTAGCGTATCTAATAAGTTTTTTAATAAATATTTAATAGATTGATGATTCGGAATACGCAAATCATATGTATTTCCATTCCATTTACTAAAATCTACTGTCACATTGATATGTGTTTGTATTGCCATCGCTTTACCTCCAACTTTTACGAAGAACCGTATAAATACCGATGCAAATAAGTAGAATGCCGCCGCCAAATAATAATATTATTGTTATACTAATTGGCTCTTCATTCATTGTTTCATTACTCGCTACTTCATCTGCACTTTTTCTGACAATGTATTCACTGCTAAACAAACTATTTTTCGTATCTTTAACACTATTATTCTCTTTTGGTTTTGTAAAAAGAGAATCTCGCAAAGCTTCCATATCTTTTTGTTCTTTCTTTTTCTTTTTCTCAATTTCTTCTTCTATATCTTTGTTAAATAACTCAATCGATGCTTTATCTAATTCTGTTTCCTTATGTTCCTTTTTATTTTTTTCTTGGTCGCTTTCTTCAAGTCGATCCACTTTAAACTTAATCTTCCCATCATCACCAAGATAACTGTCAGCCGCGCTCCTTATCGGTAGCGCGACAAACAGTAAAAGGATAGAGAGAAATGATAACTTAGCCACTATGCTCCATTGTTTGATCATTTACTTCTTTTTCCTCCCATTTCTTATGCCATACAAATAGATTACTAACCAATCCAATAATGGCAATTACAAACAATACGACAAAAATAACTTTCCCAGTATCTTTACCACTAATAAAATCATTTAGAAAACTTTCTATATACTGAAGCGGTGAGAATTGACGTATCTTTCCGACAGACGACATTTGATCTACTTTACTTCCAACTGCCTCAGTTAAAAATAGGTACATGCTTAAAAATACTAATAGTATAAACATTCCTACCATTTTTATTTGTCGTAATAAGTAGGTTGAGACTAATACAAACGCCATCATAATAAATGTGATGAACGCAATCCATAGTAAACTTTGATCCTGACCGAACTTTAAAAGACGCCCAGAAATGATACCTATACTAATCCCTTCCACAATTGATATACCGAAAGCTACTACTGTAGTTGGTACATTCATATCAATTAATGAGAATTTCTCTTCAAAATGATCTGATTGCATTCGTTTCTTTTCTTGATTCGCAATTGCGTATGCTGTAAATAATGCAACAATGAAACAAGTTAATACAATTAAGTATGGTGTAAAAGCATTTCCTGCTACAATTACTCCATCATTTTGCTTTTGAACTGGACTAGCTAAAAAGTCATATAGCATCTCATTTTGACGATCTCCAATACGGCTATTCGCTAAAATTTTCGTAAAGTTTTTGGAGAATGATTTATCATCTTCCATTTTCTTCGTAAAGTCATTTAATAATAAATCAGCTTTTGAAACAATTGTCGTTCCGCTGTCTTGAATTTCTTTTGCTTGTCCATTAATTTGATCAAATGTTTTATATACATCGTCTGAAGTTGCTAAACTATGCTTCGAACTTTCGACCAATGACTGACTTTGCATCATTAATGATTTAATACCAGAATCTAACGATAAAATAGCTGTTTGCTCACCAGCATGATTTGTTGTTAATACTTGCTGCTCTTCAACTAGCTTTAAGCTATTCTCACGCCATTTCGCTAAACCTTTTACATACTCTCCTAAATTTTCATTCATACTAGTTGCTTGTTGCGTCGTTCCATTTAATTTCTCCGCTAGTAGCATAGAATTTTGATCCGCACTAGTAATAGATTGTTGATAAGAGTTTATTTTTTGTTTTAAACCTGACATATCTTGCTTTATTTCTGTAGTAATACTTGATGAAACAAGATTTGAAATTAAATCAATTAAACTTTGTTTATTTAATACGTAGTACAAAGATTGATCCGTCGCAATTGCATCTAAACTTCCCTCTTCTAACTTAGGACCTACATCTTTCGTTCTTAAATCAATCCCATAATACATTTCGTAAAGGCTCATTAAACCTTGATAACTTTCGACTGTATCTACTGCTTCTTTAATTAATACACTAGATATATTTTTTGTTAATACTTCTGCTTTTTGATGTACAACTTAATTCGTTGTACTTTCAGTAACTTTACCGTTATCTGTTCCCGTTTCGCCTCCTGGATTTCCTCCGGTCCCGTTGTCTGTTCCCGTTCCGCCTCCTGGATTTCCTCCGGTTCCGTTGTCTGTTCCCGTTCCGCCTCCTGGGTTTCCTCCGGTTCCGTTGTCTGTTCCCGTTCCGCCTCCTGGGTTTCCTCCAGTTCCGTTATCTTTCCCTGTTGTGTTTTCCATTTTTTTAATAATAGGGTTTTTAGCACTGTGTACTAACGGCATTATGCCATACTGTGATTTATGAACCACATTTTCCACCTTGCTATTTTCCGTTTGTGTTCCTTTATCTTCTTTGTTAGGTTTTTCTTTTTCAGGACTAGTTTCTTTTTTATGAGTCCCACTCAATTCCCACTGCCACATTACAGGAGAGAAAACATCTATATTGATGTTTGAATCTTTTAACTTCACATGCAGATCAATCTTTATATCCCCTTCATTACGAGGAGCTATTGTAATTTCTCCTGCTTCGCTTTGAAGAAAATCACTTGTACGATCCTCACCATCAATATGTAAGAATCCTGTACTTCCATCTAGTTTAAATTCTTCTGGAATCTTTATCTTCAAAATTTGCGGAGATTCCATTTTAATTACTTTCGCAGTATCACTAAATGTAATTCCCTCTGTATAAAGTCTATCCTTTACTTCTTTAATAGCGTTTCCTAAAGATATTTTATTTACAGGATCATAATAAAAATTATTTTCTTTATTATATTTTTTTGTAAATTGAATTACATTTTGCAGTTGTAATTTCGTTGTATCTGGCAAATCACTTTGACCGATTTCTTCCATGTTTAAACTAGGTAATTTCGCAATTAAATTCTCGATTTGTTTCTTTATTCGAGCATCTGGTTGTTTCATTAATGTATTTATGAAGATTTCTTGCTTTCCATCATTCGACATAGATTGCTTTAACTTCTTAATTACCGTCTCTTGAATATCACTTTCTAACTTTCCTGCAAGTTCTGTATCATATTCAGATACTTGTTTTTTTACATCTGCTAAATATTTTTGAATCGCTGCAGCATCAGTTAAAATATTCGGTTCTTTCTCTGAAAACGTAAATTGATTTGAAATAATTTTATTAGCGGATTCCAATGCACTTAATTGCTTTAAAGCATCGCCTGTATTCATATCATTCATATATTGATTGAATTGATTTGTGAAATTATTCGCTAACAAATTGTTATCAGTTTGCATTTTTTGAAAGTTATTAAAACCATCTAAGTACGTACTGTTAGATTTATTCCCTTCATCTAACGCTTGACCGAAACCTTTTAAAACATCCTGAAATCCTTTGAAACTATTAACAGAAACACCTGTATAATCTTGTACTGTTTTAAATTGATTTGTGTAATTTGCTAACGGACTATGTATATCTTTTTTATACATAGTTGTTTGAACGTTTCCTTTTTCAATTATTTTACCTATATTATCTTGTGCACCTTGTAGCTTACCGATAATACTCGCAAAATAAACGTCGATTATTTGCTTATTGAAATCTTCTAAAATAACAGAAGCTGTATTTTCTGCCTCAGCTTTCAAATCCTTATTCCCAGTTGCATTTACTTTGTAGTTTAACGTTAATTTCTCTGGAATCTCTGAATCAATCGCAACTGCCTTCCTAGAAAAATCATTTGGAATAACAATCATCATATTGTAATTATTATTTTTCAATCCATTTTCCGCTACCCCGCGGCTAACTACGTACCATTCTTGTTTCGTATTTTTATTTACATTTTTAACAAATTGATCTCCAAACGCTATTTTATTGCCCTCAAATACAGTGCCCTGATCTTCATTTACCAACGCAACTGTCATTTTTGGTGTAGTATTCTCATTAGCTTTCTTAACATTTTGATTTAATGCTAAATAGGAGACCCCTGTTGATAGTACAAGAGCTAAAATAATAAACAACAAGATGCTCCATTTGAACTTTTTCACTACTTATCACTCCTGCGACTGCGAGTCTATCTAATGAAAGACTTCGTATCTTACTCTAGTTTTAAAGTAATTTAGCCATACAACGTATGGTTGCATGGCTAAATTATATATTTCTTTTTATCTGTCTTATTGTAGACCGAAATTACGAGAAAGATCTTCGTCATGTCTAGCAACAGCTTCTGCAGTTTTATTAAGCTGCATATTAATTTCTTGTAATAGCTGTGCGAAGTTTTGTACTTTTGGCTTTAATTGATTGAACTGTTGGTCAAAACCTTCGAAAGCACGACCTTCCCATTCTCCTCTTAATTCATTTTGTAAGTTTTGTAGTTGACGTAAAATGTCCTCAATTTGATTTGCACCTTGTCCATATCGAGTCGCTTTCGATTTAAGCTCCTCTGGTGACATACGAATTTGTCCTGCCATTATTAAATCCCCCTTAAAATTAAAAAATAGTAAAATTAACCAATAATCAATTCTACAAATTGATTATATCAATAATTTAAAAATTTCTAAACAAAAAAATGATATTTTTCCAAAAATTCTCTTTTACTATAATAACGATATATTGTATAATACTAATTTATTTATTTTTAAGCACACTCTATAAATCTACTATAAAATAAAGGCAAACCATCTATTTTATACTTATTCGCTTTAAATTCCAGCGATAAAGTAGCCACTAAATCATTATTTTCTCTTCTCTCATTCAGACTATTCTACTCACTTCAAAGTCATAATTACCTGCCTTTCAACAAACCCAAACTCTTCGTACATCTCTTTTGCAAAATTCCCAGCAAATACATTCAACCGAATTTCTGAATACTTCTCCTTTAATTCCTTAATACCAGCTTCCATCAGTTCTCGCGATATTCTGGGAAAACGTACAATTCATATATAAATCCAAGTTTTTCACGAGAAAAATAGTCTGTATTTTCCCCTATTAATACCCATCCCATTACTTTATTTTTTTCTTTAACGATTAAATAGTATGCTCCTTTTTCTACAATCGGCTTTGTAATCTCAATTGCTTTCTCGGTACTTAATTGACAATTCCCTCTCGTCCCTTCAAAAAGCGATTGAGCCGAATATTTTAATATTTCTTTGGTATCTTCTTGATTCGCCTTAATTATCATTTTTCACAACTCCCCTTGAATAATAGGCATTACTATCGCTTGTTCAAGATTCTCCGCTTCCATAACAATTGCTGTTAATCCGTGTTCTGTACTTGTTTCATGGAGCTCTCCCTTTTCCCAAAACACAGCTTGTCCCGCCTCTATCTTTATCTTTTCTTTATTTACCCCACATACATATCCTGCTCCTTTCACAATAAGAAGCAGTTGAGATACAACTGCTTCATGATTACCGATGATTCCATTCTCGTGTAAATGCATAGCACCGATATGTATATTCCCTCGATGGTTTAATATTTTCGACATGATGAAATTAGATTGAAATACTGATAGGTGCTTTCCTACTTTTTCACTAAAATCAAAAATTTTCATTACTAGTCCTCCTTATACGTATAAAACCATCCTTACTGTCTGCATCATATGTCCTTCAAAGTCTTCTTCAAATTGCTCTAATTCAGCAAAACCTTTCGCTTCATAAAAGCGTTTTCCTTTTTCATTTGCTGCCTCTACATGTATGTACAATTTCCGTATCCCATTTAATTCCTTAATCCCTCTTTGTAATAAAGCACTTCCGATCCCTTTTCCTTGCTGATTTGGTAACAGATAAATCGCACCTAATTCCGCTTCGTTTTGTAGTCTAACAGGTGAAAAGTTCGCAAACCCTATTACTTCTCCTTCTTCTTCCGCAACGAATAAATGTGTATTTTTAAGACGATATTTCATTTTTTCATCAGAGTATGCCTCATCTAAAAAGCTATCTTGAATTTCTCTTGGAATAATGCCTTCGTATGTATCATGCCAAGCTATTTTTGCTACTGATTGTACAGCGTGAATGTCTTCTTGCTTCATTTCTCTAATTATATATGTCATCTCGATGTCTCCATTCTCTTTAAAGTATATTCTGCTAATATACTAGAAGAAACGGCAAAACCATTTTCATAATTCATCTTAATTAACTTTAATTTCTCAATTGAAGCTGTTGCAAAATCAAACTTTCCATAAATATATTCCATTACACTTAAAAACTGCTTTGTATGTAATCTATTTGCAATTGTACAATGCGGAACCCATTTTCCCGGTACGTAATATGAATTTGGGTTGTCATGAAAAGTTTTAAAATAATCATGATAAGAATAATGAAGTTTTAACAATTCATCAGTAACGGTCGGCGCTAGAAAGACCGTTCCATTAGTAGGAAAAATTCCAACAGAAGGAAAAGTTACTGCATCCATATTTTCTTGAATAGCTACAAACTTCCCTAGTTTCTCAGTATACAAATGGACATCTAACTCATTATAATCAGCTAACGTAATATGAGGTTCTACTCCAGCTAATTGATTTGTTCCAATTACATTTGTTAATTCATTTTGCAATTCTGTAATTTTATTAGTAAACACACGATCAAATGTAGCAATAATAGCGTACAATCTTTCTCACCCCTTCATTACACATAGTGCTTCCCATTCTTCACGAATCATGCCCATTCGAATAGAATCATAGTATGTTCCGTTATAATAACGACACTTTCGCATTCTACCTTCTAAGCTCATTCCTATTTTCTCCGCTACTTTCATCATTCGTTCATTGCCAGACCAAGTCGTGATTCCTACTCTACCAATCTCCATTTTTTCAAATAGCAAATCTCTATATAATGTCAATGTTTCTGTACCGTATCCACCATTCCAGTATGTTGGGTCATAAATCACAAGCCCCATCTCTAACCAACGCGTCGGTTTGTATTCCCAATAAAACCCGACTGTCCCAATGATTTGACCGTTATTTTCTATAATTAAATTTGACAGTGGTTCTTCTTTCAAACGAGTTTGCATCTTCTCTTTATAGGAAGAGTATTCTTGCATTGAGAACGGGAAATATGGCGCATCCCATTTCTTCCATTCTGGGCTTTCTTCTTTAAATATGATATTCCATAATGTTTTTATATCCGATTCTTCTATTGTACGAATTGTAACTTTCTTCCCCTTTAATACAACGTTTTGCATAATTCCCTCCTGCATTCCTCTTTATTTCATATATAATTATAATATTTTTTCAGAAAAATCAAAACTAATATCATTTATTATATTGTATAATTTTGTTATTAGATACCAATTATTGATTTAGAAAGCTGGTGATTCAGTGAAGAATCGATTTAGTATTGCTTTATTTCTCACTATTGTTACGACAAATATTATTCTATATTTCTTCTTACCATTAAGTATTGTTACGAAATGGGACTTTAATGGAACGCCTACATCAACAATGGATAAAAGCACTTTTGTAATCATAAATATAATTATATGTTCCTTCTTATTCTTTGTATTTTTAGCTTTATCTAAAGCAGCGAGTAACCAGAAATTTCTCCATTGGATCGGCAACACAATGTTACTATTCTTATTTTTTGTCGATATTGTCATCGCCCTCATCGCTCTTGGCTTTTCACTTCCTCTTGATCATTTCATATTTTTAGCATTAGGGCTTTTATTTATATTAATAGGTTATTTCAGTTCCAAAATTGATACGACTAAATCAACCGTTTCATTAGAATGGAATGATAAGTACCTTGAAAAAAGAGCTTCAAATATTAGTAGTATTTCAATGATGATAGCAGGTATTTTTTTAGCGATACTTCCTTTTATCGTTTCTGCTCCCTATAGAGGTTATGCTATACTAGCAATTCTTTTAGGAATGACGCTTATCATTCTGCCGAGTACGATTTATTTACTTATTAAAGACAGCAAGCAATCTACTCCTTAAAAAAAATAGGAGGTTATATCCCTCCTATTTCAGCTTAATGTTTTATTTTTCACTTTTTCTATCTCAACTAAAATCCCTTTCTCTATCCAACCCTCTACGCCATCTTTTTTAATTAAATCATATCCTGAACAGCTATCATCAATGAGAGAAACGATATCTCCCTTCCTAACGCTTATTTGCGCACAAGAAATATCAGTTTTCACTGTATATTCACCTGACTTAAGTTGTTTCATATATTCATTTTTTACAGTGAGCACATTATTCGTTTCCTTTTGTTTACATACGGTGTAATCTTGCACCTTCTCGATAGGCTCTATGTAATAATACGGATATGTCACTCCGCCCTGCATTTCTGAATTCGCATTAAAATCCGCTATTACTTCGTACTCTGGAAAATAGTCTACATATGTATAAGAAAACGTATCGTCCGTTTGTTTCCTCTGAATAATAAATACGTTTAACTGCCCTGCTTCTTTAATTGCATTTCCTCCATCAATTGCAATAATTTTTTTCTCCTTATCAATAACTGGATTATTAGACGGTGCTTCTTCAGAATAGTTCACGACAGGCCAATGACCGACTATTACATACTTATTTGCTTTATGTGATTGATTGAAAAACTCCGGCATTGCTATCGCATTTTTGCGCTCAGTTTCTTTCCAATCTACTCTATCTTCTAGACCGGCATGCACAAAAATATAATCTTCTGTTTCAATCGCCGTTGGCAACTCTGTTAGCCAATATAGTTCTTGTGAAAATTCACTTAACAATGCTTCTTTCACTTCACGAATTGAAGTGCCCTCATGAACTGAAAAACCCAATTGCTCTAGCCATTCATTAAAAATTGAATGCTTCCTCGTACATAAATAATTAATAAGACCAGGATTTTCATTTAGAAGAGCATCAACTAAAACTTCACAATTCCCTTCAACAACGTGAACCTTTGAATTGTTCTTTACAAGATTCATAACGTAGTTTACTACGCCTACGCTATCTCGTCCTTTCTCGCAAAGATCTCCATTAATAATTAAATAATCTTCATCTTTAAAGTTAACTTTATGTAGTGCTTCTTTTAAAAGATTTAATTCTCCATGAATATCCGATATGACGATAACTCTAGCATCATTAGGGATTGATAGTTTCTTTATTTTTTTCAAGTATAAGCGCTCCAATCATTCTCTTTATTAAATTAAAACTATTCGACAAAATACACTATATAACCTTTTCAAATACATATACCATAACTTACAACCTATTTACGGTTTAATAATAACTTAAAAAATAAGAAGGAGCTGTTCCCAACTTTTGCGGGACAACTTCTTCTTATTTTTTATAATTCTTTATGAAAAGAATAACTCACCTTATCATACCCTTCTCTTTCATAAAAACGATGAGCATCAATTCTTGAAAATGCTGACGTGAGGACGATAGACTCACATTCGTTTTCCTTTCCCCAGTTCTCTATATACGAAAGTAATACTTTCCCATGTCCTTTTGAACGATGTGCTTCTGCTGTTACAAGGTCATATACGAAAACGTGTTTCTTATTATAAAAGTTCGTACAAATCGCTACACCTGCAAGGCTAACAACTTCATCATTCTCATTACGCAGCGAAAATAGTTTATAATTTTCTTCTTTCATATTTCGAAATAAAGAGCTTGTTTCCTCTTTTGAAAGTTTCATTCGTAATTGCTGTAAAACAGGTAATACTTCATGTAATTGCTCTTCTGTTACTACTTCTTTAACATTCATTTTTAACTCTCCCTTAACTATTTAAATAATTTTCTAAATGTTATATCATTATTATAGAAAGTAACTGCCCTTTACTTAAGTGGCAGTTTAAGTGTTTTTTATAAGGCCAGTTTTAAAGGAGAGTTTTATATGGATTTTACTATCCCATTGCAATTACAAAGTAACACACCTATTTACTTGCAAATTTACGAATATATAAAAGCTGAAATTATACAAGGGACTATTTCTGTTGGCACACGTCTACCCTCACACAGAAATTTAGCATCACAACTTAATATTAGCCGCATTACTGTTGAATCAGCTTATCAACAATTATTAGCTGAAGGTTATGTAGAAAGTAAACCGAAACGTGGTATTTTTGTAGCAAATTTCGATATTGACGTTATCCCAAATAAAAAGCGAAATGCAGCAAAGAAGACGAGCAATTTGATAGACGAAAAATTTGAATATGATTGTAGCCAAGGACTTATTGATCAAAATGCATTTCCGATTACAAATTGGAAACGAGCATTACAAGAATCCATACTTACATACGAAAATGCACTATTTGCCAAAGAAGACCCTCAAGGTGAATTCGCTCTTCGAGAGCATATATCAACATATTTATATCATTCTCGCGGTGTCCATTCTTCACCTGATCAAATTGTGATTGGCGCCGGAACGCAGCCACTTCTCTGGCTACTACTTCAACTGCTTGGCCCTACAAAAGAATACGGCATTGAAAACCCTGGATTTCACCGTATACACGCAATCATTAAAAGCTGTGATAGACAAATTCATCCCATACCATTGGATGAAAAAGGTATTGATATTTCTAGTTTATACAATACAAATTCCAATGTCGCATACGTTACACCATCACACCAATTTCCACTCGGGATTATTATGCCTTTATCTAGAAGATTAGAATTGTTAAAGTGGGCTAATGATTGCAGCGGATACATTATTGAAGATGACTATGACGGAGAGTTTCGCTACGCTGGTAAGCCGATTCCTTCTTTACAAAGTCTTGATTCAAATGAACGCGTTATTTATATGGGGACTTTCTCAAAATCTTTTTTACCTTCTTTACGAATGGGATATGTTGTTTTACCACCACACCTTTTAAAAACATATCAAGAACTGCATGGAATTTTCAAACAAACAGTCGCTACAATACAACAACTTGCTTTTGCTAACTTTATACAAAGCGGGAATTGGGAACGTCACCTTAATCGGAGTCGTACACTATATAAAAGAAAACATCATGCGTTAGTAAAATCCATTATGAAAGAAATGGGGGCTAATGTTCAAATTCTTGGCGAACAGTCCGGACTTCATATTGTTTTATGTGTCCATAACAGTATGAATGAAAATGAACTGATTGAATCCGCTAAAAAACAAAGCGTTAAATTATACCCACTTTCTCCATATGATTTCGTGAATGATTTACGTAAGGAATCATACGTATTACTCGGCTTTGGTAGTATTCCAGAAAATAAAATTGAAACGTTGGCTACATTATTAAAAGACGCTTGGTTTCCTAGTTGCAAGGAAACTTTTTAACAGTGGATTTAACTTGTAACATGTTAACAATTCAACAAAATAAAAAAGAAGGCTGTTCCAAAATAACTTTTTGGACAGCCTTCTTCTAGTTATTCACCTGACCTAGCTTTCCTTCCCGGACGTTTCACACCAGTCGTTTCTGTTGAATAGGAAGCTTCGATTATAGCGGCTGGATCTACAGAGAGAACGAGATCTTTCATTTTCGGATAAATGAATCGGTTTGTAATGCAATAAATGATTCTCTTATGCTCCCCTAAAAAACCACCTTCTCCATGTAGATACGTAACAGATAGTTGCAATTCTTTCATAAGTAAATCGCCTATTTCTTTATTCTTACCAGAAATAATCATAACGCTCTTACCTTGATTAATACCATCTAATATAAAATCAATCATCTTCGTAACAATATAGAAAATTGCTAATGAGAACATCGCTTGTTCGATTGAAAATAAAATGGCAACAAAGATGAAAATAACTGCATTTACTGCAAGTAAAAATGTACTAATCGGTACATTAAAGTGTTTATTCATCCAAACTGCTAACATTTCCGAACCGTCAATTGCTCCACCCATTTTAACAACAATCCCAACACCAATTCCAAACAGTACTCCACCATAAAGTACAATTAATAACTCAGAAGTCGTAATTGCTGGAAATGGTTTTAAATAAATTAATCCGAGTGTTGTAACTACATTCGCATAAGATGTACGGATAAAAAATTTCTTTCCCATTACTTTTGCAGTAAATAATAAAATTGGGATATTAATTCCTAAGAACACACCATAAAGCGGCAATCCTGCGACTTTATTTGCCATAATAGCAATAGCCGTTACCCCGCCATCTACTAATCCATTAGGTGCTAAAATAAGCTCTAATGAACCTGCTACTATAATTGAGCCAATTGTTAATAATACGTATTCAAATACTTTCTTCATTCATTACCCCCAAAACTTATATATTTTCTTAGTATTATTTTAACGTAATTTTACTACTAATTCAAAGGTATCGATTTATATACACAAAAGTTTCTCCTTTATCGCTATTTTTATGTAACACATGTAACGCGTAATACTAAAAACACACTTACAAATTAAAAGTAAGTGTGTTTTTAACATCTATTTAATCTTTACGTACGGCTTCATTTTTAATTTGAATATTTCCTCAACTGCCCTTTGATATCCACCGGCATTTCTAAGCGACTCTCCCACTTTACGACTATTCTCCTTAAACGTCACATCATCCATTACTTTCTTTACAGTCTCACGTAACAATTCAGAAGTTAACTCGTTGCGATTAAGTCTTATTCCTGCCCCTACTTCAGTCAATCGTTTTGCAACGAATGGCTGATCTCCTGTTACCGGAATTACAACTAATGGAACACCGTAATATAACGCTTCACTCGAACTATTCATACCACCATGTGTCACGAATACATCAGCATGCTGTAAAACTTCTAATTGCGGGACATAATTATACAACTTAAAGTTTTTCGGGATATTTTCAAATTGACTTATATTTATCTTCTTACCAACGACTAATACGACTGTCGCATCAACATCTTTAAACGCTTCAAAACATTTTTCATACAAAGCAGGTTGTTCATTAAAAACTGTTCCCATAGAAATGAAAATCACTTTTTCATTTTTTAAATCTTCGGTAGGAAAACTCCCCACTTCTTTTCGAGTAGCAATTGATGGACCTACAAATTTATACGATTCATCAAATATCTCTGAACGCGGCTGATATTCTTTTGAAGTATATACAATCGTAATATCACCAGGATGGTTCATAATATCATACATACTATTACATTTCATTCCATACTGCTTATTCCATCTTTCCATTCCCGCTAAACAAGATTGATATAATGGATCCATTTCATCTACTTGTCTCGATTTTTGCTCATCATGAAAATTAATGTACTGATTAACAGCAAACGTTGTACAGGATGAAACGCTTGGTAATTGTAAAATATTCGCTATAATACGTCCTACTGGAAAATGATTATCATATATTAAATAATCATATTTTTCCTCTTTTGTTTCTTCTACAATTTGAGTAACAATACGCTCTGATGCTTCAATCATATGAGATAGCATCGTCAAAGGGCTCCCACCTTCATTTACTCGTTCCATAATATTAATTTGAGAGAGAAAATTCTCAAACACTCGGAATTCCGCACCTGTTGCTTCAACCTTCTTTCTATAATCTTCAATACAATAAGAAACAACTGTTTCCCCTCGCTGAATTAACTCACTTACAACAGCTAAAGTCGGATTAATATGACCTTCCCCAGGAAAATTTATTACGAGTACATTTGCCATAACATTCTCTCCTATCCAATTAATATAATAAAATTAACAATTAATTATATTAATTAATTTAAGTCTATTATAAATGAATGCATTCTACTTCTTCATGCTTTTCTCTTCATTTTATTATTGAGAAATATTTTCTATAGTCTACATTATTGTGATTCACAATCTTATAAATGAATGCTTAATTTTACTTTTACTCTTCATAGATTTAAAGATACGAGTCTTACATTCAAATATTACCACCATTATTTTTAGACAATTCATACAAAAATAGAGAAATATAATATTTTTAATGAGTTTTCACTATAAATGTTAGTATGCTGTCTATCTTTTTATCTTTATCCTCATAACACATCATCTGTTATATAATGAATTTATAGAATTTCCAGAAAAAGGAGTCTTTTCATGTTACAACAACTATTCAATTCACCTATTCTATCCGTTCAAGCCTTGCACCCAGGTTATGAAGATCATGCAAGTGATGTTTTTCTCGTTCAAACAGAAGATACAGAAGTTATCGTTCGTGCTTCTAAAATGAATGAAGAACCAAATAATGATTTTTGGTGGGGATGTAAAAATCTATTTGGAATTGATCCAAGGAACGTCCATCATTTAGAAACTGTACATACATTGCTGCAAGAACATACGAATCTTCCTATCCCAACAATATTAGAAAAACATGTTTTAAATAGCCGTGAATTTGTGGTGGTCGAAAAGTTAGTAGGTAACACAGTTCAATCTTTTATCGAGCAACCAGATTCTATTTTATTCAGCCTAGGAAAAGGACTTGCAGAAATACATAAATTTAAAGCCGATTTCATAGGAAACCCGTCAGGCAAGTTCCAAGTTCCACTAGATGAATTCCAATCACATATTTTAAACGTGAGTAAAGAGCTTGTGAATATGTTTTATTCCGATGATGAAAGCATACAAAATGCATTCCCTACTTTTGAATCACAACTTTCTTCCCTGTCCGTACCAAAGGAATCTACACTCGTCTTAATTGATATGGATCCTACTCAATTTTTATCTGACGGTACAACTATTACGGGTTTAATAGATACTGAAGCTTACGCTGTTGCTCCGCGAGAGCTTGATTTTATCGGACTAGAATATGTACTTACCGAAAAAGAAGCACATGCCTTTAAACGTGGTTACGAAACAATTATGTCTATTCCTCAATTAGAAGAATATAGACAGCCTTATCGTTATTTATACCGACTGTTATCTGTGCAAGGTAATGTGGAATTAAAGAAATGGTTAAGTCACCCATCCTATTTTTAAATACAAATGAGAGGGAGTATACAATGGATATTCAGAAAAAGCGTTCTGTAACAGAAAGTGAAATACAGCAAATGAAGGATTTGGCTTATATTTGTGGGCAACAAGACAATCTTGATTACTCTTCAGATTTACATATCAACTTTTTAAAAAATCGAAATGAAGATTATATAAACGATTTTCTTCTTTATAACGGTACTCAATTAATTGGCGCTTTAAATATGTATGATTTCGAAAGACCAACAAAGCTTGAACTAATAGGCTTTGTACATCCTCATTTTAGAAAACAACGTTTCGGAACTATCCTTTTACAAACTGCAATGAAAGAAATACAAAATAGAGAGACAGATGAAGCTCTTCTTATTATTAATGGGGATTCTATTTCTGGGAATGAATTTGTAAAACATATGAAGTTACCATATTTATATAGTGAATATAGTATGGAGTTCAAAACAAACGAAATTCAAAAAACAACAGATAATAATATACAGCTTACTCTTACACCTTCAGAATCACTTCTTGATCTTATTGAAATTTCTAGTAAAGCTTTTGGTGATTCAGTAGAAAATACGGCTACATGGTTACAAAAAATGATGAATTCATCTTCCCATCAAGTTTACAGTGCCCTTATTGCTGGAAAAGTGATAGGAACAATTACAGTTTCTAAACAAAAGCAATCTACTACACTATCAGGATTCGCCGTTCATCCTTCTTATCAAGGTAAAGGATACGGAAAAGATATTCTTTGTAATATAGTACATACTCTTATTACAGAAGGAGTTTCAACAATTGAGTTAGACGTCGAAACGAAAAATATCCACGCTTTAAAACTATATACACAATGTGGTTTTGAAATTAACACGAGGCATGACTATTATAATTTAATTAATTTTTAGGTGAATACATATGTTAAAAAAACAATTTATTCTAATTATGATATTTTAGCAAACATCTATAATAAACATTGGGGACATTTTGTTGAATACTCCTATCCAGCCTCGTTTTACAAGATGCTCTTCCCTACTCTCGTATATTAGATCTTTGTTGCGGGACTGGTCATCTCTGCCGGTGATAGTTTAATTTAGTTGAACTAAAAAGTGTGTTTCGCAAAGTTTACTCCGTATTACATAACGAGGGTATATTCGCATTTGATATGAATAAAAAAACTGAATCGAAATGATTCAGTTTTTTCTTAATATATTTACAATTGCAGTTGTTTCGTCATTTTCTTTATAGACACGCGGAATTCTTCTATCTAGCATACATGTAACTTCATAGTTTATTGTGCCTAACATATCCGCTATTTCTTCTACTGCGATATTTTCTTCACCTTGTTTACCGTAGAATACTACTTCGTCTCCTACTTGTACTGGCATCGCTTTTGAAACATCCAACATTAACTGATCCATACAAACACGGCCAATAACAGGTACTCGAACCCCGTTAATTAACGCATAGCCTTTATTAGATAATTGACGATTATAACCATCAGCATAACCAATTGGTACAGTCGCAATCCATTCTTCACCAGTTGTTACATACGTATTCCCATAACTTACACCACGATTCTTCTTCGCATGTTTAATATGAGCTACTTTTGATTTTAACGACAACGCAGGCTGTAAAGAAACGACTGAATGATCCACTTCTTTTGATGGATACATACCGTACACTCCTATTCCAACGCGTACCATATTTTGAAATGTGTTACTTAATTCCATTGATCCCGCACTATTTGAACTATGAATATATGGTATTTGAATTCCTAATTCTTTCGCTGTATTAACAACCTTTTCAAATAAACTTGTTTGCATATTCGTATATGATTTATCGATTTCATCTGCCGTAGAGTAATGCGTAAATATCCCTACTACCTCTACATACTCCATACGGTTTAATTCTTCTAAAAATGGTTTAACTTCTTCTTCTTGTAAACCGATACGACTCATTCCTGTATCAATTTTCACTTGAATTTGTACTTTCTTTTGAAGACGGTTTGCAATTTCATTTATACCATGTAAATCTTCTACTCTATAAACAGTCATCATAACGTCATATTGAATTACATCTTCTACAGCCGCTACTGGTGTGTATCCTAAAATTAAAATCGGCACAGTAATTCCTGCTTCTCTTAATTCTATTGCTTCATCTACAAATGCAACTGCAAGTTGATGTATCCCAGCTTCAATTGCAGCTTTGGCAACTTCAACTGCCCCATGGCCATACCCATTCGCTTTTACAGCAGCCATCATCTTAATTTCTTCATCATTTACATGTTTTTTAAATTCTTTTACATTATGTTTTACAGCATTTAAGTCAATTTCTACAATTGTATCTCTTCCATATTTCAAACTCATTGGTCTAACTCCTAACTCAATAATTGCATTCCATTCTATTTCACGTTTCATATGACCTTTTACAATATAATACTTTTCATTATGCTAGTCAAACTACCAGAATTTTCGGAATTTTGAGTATGATATAATATCCTCAAGAAACTATTATATACGGAGACGAGGAGAATTACAATGTTTGTTCAATCTGCATTGCATCAACTAAAAGTTGCTATTGATACTTCTATTTATATGCTTAACCAATATAGTGAAAACGATTTAAAAATACAACCGATTCACTCAAAACGATCATTATTTGAAATGTGTGCACATCTTTCTCTTATTTGTCATGCTGATTTACTCATTTTAAATGGTATTTCAGAAAAAGAATTACATACCTTTTATATAGAACATACACCCGTAACAGTTGCTCACATGCAACAAACGATGATTGAAGGATACAACCTTCTCTCTAAAACATTTCTTTCCTACTCCCAAATAGAATTAGCAGAAGTTATGACTGCCTATTGGGGGATTTCTTATTCGCGCTTTGAATGGTTACTTGAAATCGTTGCACACTTTTATCATCATCGTGGACAAATTCATATTTTATTATGCGAGCATATGAAAGATCCTCGCATTCCTTTATTTGAGTGATTTTCCACTCATTCATTAATTAGCTACAAAACCAATAAAAAGTATCATTCCTAATAAAATAAATGTTTGAGCATAACCTCCTATTTTCATAAGATAAATAGAAATGATAGGTCCTATACTAGTACCTAAAAATAAAATAAAAGTATATTCCCCTTGCTTTCCCTCCTAATTGACCTCCAAGAGAAACTAAAGACGGAACGGATATAGCAATACCTATTACAAAACAGACACTCATCATTACAAGTAGAGATAGATCCGAAACAAAGCCCATTGAACTTAGACTAAAAATAACAATCAACAATCCTCCTTGAAGAACTTTCCTTACTTCAAACCTCTTTGTTAAAAGACCTGCAAGTGGTGACAGCAACATACCAAACAGCCCTGCTAAGCGAAAATAAAGGATTTGTTCTGCAGTTAAATTGTAAGTAGGAGAGCTCAAATAATTCCCTAAAACAGTATACATATTAACAAAAGCCATTATTAAAACAGTATTTTTCACACTGACTAACTATTAGTTTTAAATAATTCGCAACTTCTTTAAGGCATAAGAAATTCCGCCTTCACTCGCCTTCGTTGTAACGAAATCAGCCCTTCTCTTCAACTCCTCTCCACCATTTCCCATCGCAACTCCTAATCCACATACTGCAACATCTCAATATCATTTCCACCATTGCCAAAAGCAATGGCTTCTAATTTACTAATGTTTAAATGTTCCAATACTTTTTGAATTGCAGTTAGCTTCGATACTTTACTATCTTCCAATACATTTATAACGTAACCATGAAAACGCTCAAACGTAAGTGCTGGATATCTTTCAATGAATTTTTGAGCTTCTGTATCATCAGCATACAGACATATGCAATACATCTCATCTGATAAGTTTCTAACTTTGTCAGGATACCGCTCTAAATTTAAAGTTTCATTTAACGCTCGCATGACACGTTCATCTTTGGAAGCAATATTATTCATTGCAAATTCTTCTGTAAAGTAAGAAACACTGTGACCATCTATTATGTATAAAACTTTAATTTCTTAAAACTGCACAAAATGGCTATATTACGCAGTTTTGTACTACATCTAATTTTATAAATGGCAACATATTTCTGGTCATTTGTGACCAAATTCGTTACCGAAATAATTCAAAATTAAACTAATAAAAAATAAAAGAGCACAGCGTGTATAAAGAGTGCGTCAACACTCTTTATACCGTCCGCCTACACCAACTAGGCAAACACTTGCTGTAACTCTTTATGTACTTTATTTTACCGTACGTAAGGGTTCTTCCGCAACAGTTTGCTTACATTTTGTGGCATACTGTTGCTTTTTTATTTTCAAAGGAGACGAGCCCTTATGAAAAAGAAACAAGCCATTACCATTCTTGCTAGTATAGAAACATATGAAAACTTAGTATCTTTTCAAAATCTCAAGGAGCTAAATGACACTGTACGCGCATATAAAGAACAATTTGCTGATCGATTAAATAAAAATCAATTGGCTGTACTCAATCACTTACACACCCATTCTTGTAAATATTTTGGCGTTTCTTTTAAATCCAAAAAGAAGATTGCTGAAGTACTTCATATCAGCCGCAGAACGGTTGTTCGCGCATGCCAACACTTAGAATCACTTGGTATCATCAAACAACTAGAAATGAAACGTAAAAGTGATATGAGACAAACAAGTAACATTATTGTAATCCAACCAATCTTCACAAAAGACGAGTTTGTCACAGAAGCCCCTACTAAAACTGTGGAAATTTGTCACACCAAGAAAACAACTACTAAAACCTTAAAACAAAAGATAAAAGATATAAATAAACGTAAGGTAGATTCAGCTGACACAACACCTGAAAAGAATGTACAACAAGCAAATTTTATTGCACACTGGGTTCCAGAACGTTTTGCTTCTCTAGCCTCTGCTTATTATTCAAAAGCGAGAACTATTCAAGAATTTTGGAAAGTAGTAAAACAGTGTAATTGTGTAGTAAATCATACAACAGGGGAAACTGCTTTTGATAAAGAACAAGAATTACATATTGGTGTACAGGCCATGAAAGAATTTGTGATGAAAATAAAAGATGGAGCCCGCATGAAAAAAGGATGGTTCGCCTATTTCAATGGTATCGTAAACAACTTGATGAACAAATATTATTTTGACCCCGAATTTGGTATGTGATATCTTCTTTTACACTTCAGGTACCACATATACCTTTGCATATACACCATGCTGTACAGCAAATTGTTCTAGCGTCTTTTGCCTATATGGTGTGATTGTAAAGAAGTGAACAATAGGAACTTTCCCGTTATATTTATTTTTATAATACAAGGTGAATTCACCATACTTATTCATTTTTTCGCTGTTCACATTCATCATTTGTGTACGATCTATTTCAACTGCGTTTAAAATCCCGTCACTATCACGGTACTTTACATCTGGAATAATCGTTCTCTTATTTTCATGCACTTTATAACGTATAGGGGCTTCTATCTGCCAATCTTCAGGACAAAATAGATACAACCACGCTTCGTTCCTCATAAGGCTGTGTGCTAATCGAATGGTAGGTACAACCTTTTCTGTATCATCGAATAGCGCACGTCCTTGTTTATTGAGGTAATATACATGCTCTTTTTTATAAACGGTACTATTCACATATGGGCTCAAATCTTTTAGAATACGATTTGCATTCCGTATTCCTCCCATATCGTGAATGGCCATCAAATGTCTTCTTGTCGCAAATTTCAGCTTTCTAATCGAGGTCAAAATCATCATCTGACGATTCATTTTGATATGTGTCTGCATATGCATCTTTTTTCACCTCGTATTGTTTTAATACGTCCCACATTTGTTCATTTGAGATATAAGGGACTTGAACTTCTGTTAATCGATCTGTTTTAAAAAGCGCACGCCCCGGTATACTTTCAATCAATTCGAGACCAGTTTCATCGATGACAACTTGAGAAGCCGTTTGAGTTGGTAACCGAAATCCTAATTTTGCATCACTGTTTTGTTTGACTTGACGTGGTAAAGTATCGCCAGTAGGGTATTGCGTGCAAAAAATCAATCGAAATCCTAATGCTCCACCAATTCGCGCTATATGAGAAAGCATCTGTTGACAAGCTCCTAATAACTTTTGTTGTTCCCGATTCATACTTTTATCAGGACAAAGTTCTGCCCCTTCATCCACGATAATAAAGTAGCGTTCTCTTATATTTGTTTCCACCACATTGGTATAATGGTGTTCTTTCATAAAAAGCATTTTTTCTTCCATCTTTTTTAGAATCGCCCTTAATACCTGAAAAGCTTCCATTGGCTTTTCTGCAATCGACTCAATCTGTTTTACATTTTTGTATGGTCCGAACTCTAATCCTCCTTTTAAATCAATAATAAACAAGTGCGTATATTCTGCTTGTGCAGTAATAAGAGATGTCATCACATTCTTTAGAAATACAGTCTTTCCCATACGTGTTAAACCACCTAATGTCATATGTGGTGTTTTATCAAAATCGTGATAAATCAATTGTTCTAAACTTTGCCCGATTGGCACAAGCCATTTTCCAACTTTCATTAAATTTTTCGACCATTCCCACTTCTTCGGTATTTCTTGATCGAATACACGAATGTTCAATCTATAATTGTCATACTGAATTCGAACAGGTTTATTTAACCCTTCACTTACAACATCTTCAACCTTTCGAATAATTTTACTTGGCATACCAACAGGCAACTCATACACGTATGTTGTACTTCTATCATCATGAGTTCGTTTCTTAAATTTTGGATAATGAATCTTATCATCTTTTTTGATTGCAATTCCTGACACTTCAAAAAACACTTGTATCTTCTTTTTATCATCTATTTTCCTTTTAAACCGATCACTTACGAATGCAAAAGTTAAAGCTGTCATCGGGACCCATAGTAATTCCAACATAAACATTTCTCCTTTAGATATCCTATAAGGATATCATTGCACTTTATTGGAAGCGAACAGGACTAGCATTTTTGCTTGTGAGGTCTATTGTCCCTCTCTTCCACATCGTATTCCTTCATAGAAACATAACGAGAACATAACGTAGAAGATATAAGAACGAGCCCGTAAGCGTTGTATACATAGTCATACGTGGAAGCCAATGTGGAACACTCTTCCCCATTTTTTCAGCTACACTCATCGCAACTACAGACAAGCCTGTTGCCGTCCAAATAATAACGACTTCTCCTGCAAGTGTCATAGCCATTCCTCCTCGGTCAATTCATCTTTCTCACGAAATTTAATCCCCGATTTGGTAGCTACAATCTGATACCGCTCCATTAAATCTTGCCAATTCAATATATCTTCCTCTTCTCCATATAAATCTTCTTCAATTACTTGTGATAAGCTGAAATATCCTTTGTACTCTTTGTTATCAAATACTTCATGGTTCCTCATGTGAGTAAGAATTGATTCCGTTTCTTTTCTGGATCTAGATTCGTTATACATGTGACGTAGTTCTTTTGATGAATATAAATAAGGCGTTGTATTGAGGTAACTATACTGAGAACGCATGTAACCCTCTCCTCTCTTGATATCTACAATGCCATACGGAAGTCCAAGTAGAATTCTTCGTGGGCTTCCGTATGGAAGTAATATAGGTATATGAACCAGAAGGAGGCTTATTGCCTGTACACCTGAAATTTATTTTTTAAGAGGACAAAAATGATTTCACTAGAATATACATACTAGGAGGTGGAATAATGCTTCAAAGTAATTTAAAACAAATTGTAGATAAAAAAGGCTTGCGATATGGATTTATAGCGAAGAAAGTAGGTATAGCAAACTCAACAATGACTAATTTGCTGCAAGGCGGAACACCGACACTTTTAGTAGCAATTAGAATAGCTAAGGTTCTTGATATGCGTGTTGAAGATATTTGGATTGAAAAAAATAAGGAGGATACATAATGAAATTTAAGCTTCGTGTTATTTTATTTTTAGCAACTATTTTTTTAGCAATCATTACCTTTTTCGCATTGACTACTAGGGATGATAATAAAATATCAAAAGATGAATTTAAAAACATCCATCAAGGAATGTCTATCCAGGAAGTTCGAAAAATTATTGGCGGTGATGGAGAAGAAAATAAATTAACTGATACTATTACTGAAATTACATATAAATCAATTGACGGTATAACCAACGGAGAGGTTAAATTTTCATTTAAAGATGATAAATTATTTTCTATTGGAGATTTTGCCTACGCTTCATCTGAAAGTAAAACTTATCCATCTGATCAAAATCAAAACTCAAATAATTCCAATGAAAGTCTTTCCACAACAACACTTCCTACAAATAATAATTTAGAAAAAAAGATTAAGGATATTGTAAAATCGAGCATTGGTTCAAAATCATTAACAAATTTAGAAATCAACAAAAATATGGGGACAGCAACTGAAGATGATAAAATTGCTATACTTACTATCCACGCAAGTGATAACCTTACAGATAATATGTTTAAGCAAGGAATGTGGATGGACACACAAAAAATCTTAAAAGGTATAGCCAATGAAAAAGAAATAAGTGAGATTGCTTTCTTTTGGCAATTTGAAACAGTTGATCCATACGGTACTAAGAAAGTTGATAATGTGATGAAAATAATTTTTAATTGCGAAACAATTGATAAAATTAACTTTAGTAATTTTATCTTTGAAAATATCCCTAAAACAGCGACCACTTATTGGGAACACCCATCTTTAAAAAAAGAATAAATTCAAACAAAAATAAGAGCCGTCAAATGACGGCTTTTATTTTTTATAAAACTATTCTTTTGTATAAATTTCTAGGTGAAACGCAAAAAATCCGTCTCCAAAAAGAAACAGATTTTTCACTATACATAGGTAGATTAGAGACCGTATTTAAAATATAAATTACATTCATTTTACAGTCAAGACCCTGTTCTATCTTTCATTATTATTGCATATATTATTTATGCATCTAGAGAATTACCACATTTTTGACGCCTTCGACTGGGGAAGGCGTCTTTTTATTTTGATGGAACATTATGCACTTTAGAAGCATATATTAAATTGCTCCTAGCATGATACCTTTCTATATACAGAAAAAGCATTCCGGCCTCACCACCTGGATTGCTTTTTTATTTCTGAAGTCATATAACATGATTCTGGTGCATACATATAAAGTGGTTCAAGAGAAACCACAAAAGAACATTCCTCCCATCCAACCAGGAATGTTCTTTTTTGTATATTTACGTCTTATTGTACATAAAATGAATTGTCATTGGATTTTTCTCCTTTTTATAGAAGTGCACCCTGGTCAGGAGCACTTCTTATTACTTCATATACACATAGTTTTTCATCTGTACAATCAACTATCCCTCAAACCTCACATACTCCCCAGATACCCATTGATTTCCGCCAACGTTGTACCAACCATTTTGAATGCCCCAAGATTGATAGCTTTCCCCTCGGTACACATTCTTTACAATACCATAATTCGTTCCTGGTCCTGTACGAACACGTAAGACATCCGCTGTAATTGTAACAACACCTACACCATTATTAGATGGTTTTGTAGAGCTTGCATTCCAACCACCGTTATATGCGTTTTGCACCCTTTCTATAAAAGAATTCCAACGCCCTTCCGCTAACATACGATGCGGGCAGTATTTTCCACTCCACGATTGGTGTGTGCGAACTTTACCTATTGGCATGTTATATTGTTTCATGAGCTGCGCTACAACAATAGCTGCATTATTTTCTGCTTTATAATACCTATCCCCGCCGCTTAAAGAATAACAGATTTCCACGCTAATC
Source organism: Bacillus cereus group sp. BfR-BA-01349 (assembly GCF_022663795.1). Classification (NCBI taxonomy): domain Bacteria; kingdom Bacillati; phylum Bacillota; class Bacilli; order Caryophanales; family Bacillaceae; genus Bacillus; species Bacillus cereus group sp. BfR-BA-01349. The sequence continues at coordinate 37,267 of NZ_JAKUGE010000027.1, read as the reverse complement.
GACTTTCTGTTGCCTGAACCATTCCCATCTCCACAAGCCCATGCATTCCGTTCTAAAGGTAAGCCTTGCACCGCTTCTTTATCGTCTACCGCAATATGGAATGACACTTCATTATTATTTCGTATCATATAAGCAATTTCATTCTCAGCTGGCGCATCATTATACGTATTGTGAACTGTGATAAATTCTGGATTCATTGTATAAGGACACTTTGTACCATATTTACTTGAGTCAACTAATTTTTTTCTGATTTGCATTATTGAACATCTCCCTTTTTATCTTCTTGTTTTTGCTTACTACCTAAGATTTCAACTGCATTTGTCAAAGCTTGCGGAAGTGGAATCCCCATGCGCCCAGCATTTTCTAAGATGGAAAGTAATTCATTACCCATGAAGAAAAAAAGTGTCGCTTCACGAATCGCACTATTACTACCAATTGCCGCATCTGCCTGCGTAGCTGCTCCAACCAATAAAAAAAGCACTACCTTTTTGGCAATGCCTTTGAAACCTATCTTGCTCTTGAGTTGACCAAGTATTGAAGCGGCAATCATACCTGTTACATAATCAATTACCGCTAAAGTTACTAAAATCTGCAATGTTGTATCCCACCCTCCCAAAAAATACCCACAAAAGCCACCGAAAGTGGCAATAAAAACTTTTAATACTACATCGATACGATCCACATTCTTTCCTCCTTCTTCAAGATAAAAAAAGAGAGACACTTGTCCCTCTTTCACAAATACTTTTATATGAACAACCTAAATCCCACCTTTGAGTATCAAACCCAAAACTGCCATAACTATTGCACTAATAACAATTCGTAAAATCCATGTGGTATTCAGGCTGATTTTTTCTAATTGCTGATTAATCGTTGAAATATCTTTCTCATTTATCGTTGTACGCATCTCTAGGTTCCTTATATCTCGCATGATTTCTTTTTGCTCTGCTTTTAGGCTGTCGATTTTTACATATACGTCTTCCATACATTCACATCCTTTTGAAATCTTAATAAAGCAATCTCTATATAGTATGAGACAACCCTTTTTTAAGTGAATGCATGGGCTAATTTTTATACAAAAGCCGTATTTTATGCAAAATAAAAAACAGCTTATGGCTGCTTTGGTTCCTCATTTATTAATTGTTGTACTAATACCTTTAATTCAGCAATTTCAGCTTTTATTGAAACTTTCTCAAGTTTTTCTGCTTCAAGTTCTTCTTTAAGAGTATCAACTTCCTGCTTCAACATACCGTGGTCAAATTGAAGATTTTTAACTTCAAAGTGAACTTCTTGTATTGCTTGAATAGAAATTGAAACCGAACTATACAGTGTTACAGCGTCTTTCTGTGGTGTGGTGAATACATCGTCAGAGTCCTCCGCAATCATACCGTAATTAATTGGAAGTGTAATAGACTCCCCTGACTCGAAGCGTTCAACATCTCTTATAAAGTGATACTGTTTGATGTTTACAGAGTTGATTTTATCTAAAGCAGAGAATGGAAGGTCTTCTATGTCTGTTTTAAGCGTACGAGAAGAATTAGGGATAAATTCTTGCGCCCACATACGCCCTGTAGCGCTAATGTTCTCTTGCGCTCGTAATGTTCTTAATTCTATATCTTTCCATCCCTTACCCATCATATCTTTAATCTGGAAGCCATTGTTATAACCTTGCACAATGCTTGACCTTATCATTGCATTACCCATGATTAAATCATGATCGGTGGCGCCGTTTACGAAATGTATTTTATAGTCACTGCCTTTTCTTTTGAAAGTAAACTGCCCCGCGTTATTTGTAAAAATATGTGGTTCAGTTGTAGTTACAGAGAAGTAACCATATCCTGGAGCCCATCCTTCAGATTCAAAAATAATATTATTCAAGTTTTGAAAACGAAATTGTCCATCTGAATATACGCTCAGATGTCCACCGTCATTATGCATTTGAATATAGTTTGACCAAATATTAGTTCCTTCTGCATTTTCTCCTTTAGAAATCCCAAATTTTGCATATGCTTTAGAAGGTTGATCAACTCCATTAATTCGCGGCATGACTTGATAAATATAAAATGATCCTGTACCAGCGTATTTTCTATTATCAGAACCAAGGACTAATGAAGGTTGAATACTTCCATCATCTGTTTCCATAAATCCTATATAGCCACGTGGCTTATCTAAATCGAAAATCTTCATGTCTTGTTTATTTATTTCAACAAATCTGTTTCCACTCGTTTTAAGTGTTACTCCTTCTAAAACTTTTCCTTTGATATGATTTGCTGTTATAAAACCTACTAAGTTAATCCTATTTGCATTCAAAGTAATGTTTTCTTTACTCATATTGAATGCTGCGATTACATCATTTTCTTTTACAGATATACTAACGCCCTTTTCAGTTAACTGAAGACGGGTTTCCATATCTCTTACATAAGATGATGTGGCAAATTGCCCATTTGCTTGCTCTTTTGTATATACCTCTGTCTTTTTGGCCGAGGCATTGATACCCTGTTCATTGATAATAAAGCGGTTATCAATCAAAGTCATTTTTTGATTGAATTGCTCGGTTGCAAGTTTGTTAGCTAGTTCGCCCAACAAATCTTGTTTATTTTTATCAACTGTTTGCTTCAACTCTGGAATCTTAAATCCAGCAACATAATCCTCTACTTGTTTAAGTTCAACTTTACCTTCAAGTGCTTTCGCAGTATTTTCCCATCCAGCTTTCGCCTCTTGTAATTGTCTTCCTTGTTCTGTCTGCGTATTTTGTATGAAAGAGACATTTTGTTTAATAGTAGTTGCATCTTTTTCTACAGTAGCAACACGTTTATCAAACCCATTTTGATTATTTTCCACTTTTGTAATTGTTTCTTTAATTCCATCCACACTTTTTGTAATTTCAGTTGTTTTCTGGATGAACTCATCCGTTGTTACCTGCTCTTCAGGCGGTGCTGTCCAATCCTGCGGCTTATTCCCTTTATACAAGGCAACCCATTCCACAATAGATTTCGTATTACTACTCGGATAATTATATAAGCTTAACTTTCGTTCATTTCCACTTGTAGCCGCAACAGCTTTGAAGGTTACATACGTTATTCCATTCGCGTAAACACTTGTTGCATATCCAACATTACTAGACCCGCCATTCTGCCAAATCCCAAATTTCTGACCTTGCGGGACACTCCCTTTCATTACAAAGGTATATTCCTCACCTGTAGAGAAATTTTCAGTAGAATTGTATTGATTGATTAAATAATCGGTTTTCTCATATTTAACATTTGATTTTAATAAAAGATTACGTCCACCAGATTTATCGTTATTAACTTTCTTTTCTACGCTTTGCAACTTCTCACTAATCTGGCCAGCTTTTTCTGTAATTTCAGTTGTGGTTTTCCTTAGATCATTTGTTGTTTGCTGCACATCAGAAATATTCTTCTTTGTACCTTCTATAGTTTGTTCGACTGTATTTAATGTATTGCTGATATCATTATCTTTTTTTGTTAACGATTCAATAGAAGTTTTAAATCCATTAGAATCCTGTTCAAACTTAGTTACTTTTTTATCGATTTCACCTTGTTTATTTTCGATATTAGAAATTGTACGACTGACACCTTGTAAACCTTCCTGTACTTCATTGAATTGTCCTGTAGCTTGATTCTGTGCTTCTTGTACCTTTTTGTTTAATTCTGCTTTTGTGGACTCAATATTTTTATTAGCCTGTTCAAGTGTTTCTTTCTTAACCGATTCAACATCTGGTACAACCGATTCCCAAACTGTACCTGTCCATATTTTTAAAATGCCGGGCTTTCCATTACTAATATCACGCCATAGCGTTTTATTAGGTTTAAGCCCTGTTGTTGGTGGATTCTTAGCTTCTATGATTTCAACAGTATTGTTTTTAATATTCTCTTGTACCTTTTCAGCAAGTGTTTTCGCTGCTTCTGATTCTTTCTTAGCGCTACTTGCTGTTTCATTAGCTTCTTTCACCAATTTATCTAGCTGATCCAGCATCTCTTGTTTCTCACCGAATTTACTAAGGATTCGGTTGTAAATCTTCCGTAATTCCTCGTTTTGGTCTACTATCTCTCTATAATCCCCAAATTCGTATTTATCTTGTTCAGGATCAGTGAATGATTCGTCACCAGCAATAACACGCGCTTCAAGATATAGCTTAGGTGTGAAGCCTGTATCTTTGATTCGGATTGTATCTCCTTCATTGATTAGTTCATGCGCTAGTCCGAAAATACGACCGATTGATTGTGCCTCTACTTCATACGAAACTGAAGAATTAATACGTTTTTTCAGTTCTATTTCCATTAACGTCATTAAACGTTGTGGCGTCATATTTAACTCTTCTGTTTCTGGCGTATAAAAACCAAACTTATGCTTACCACGTTCGTTCCATCGTTGAAATGCATCATTATCGACAATATACGGAAGTCCCCTATTAATACGTTCAATAGTGATTACACTATCGCCTTCACCTTTTACAAATCCGACTAACGCTGTACAAATATCTCTTGAATGTTCAATACGTGTAACACCTATCAAATCTTTACCTAACTCTATTTCTTTGCCAGTGTCTCGGCCACGCCTTTGAATCATATCGACATACCATCCAACTATTTGTGACCCTTGAACCTCAACACGATATTGAATTTCTAATTTGAACAAAGAAGCTATTTTCTTCAAAAAGGTTAACGGATCCATAAATTCATCAATGGTCATAGTATGAAAACCTGCATAATCTGTTTTTCCACGTTTCCATTTCATGCCTACAAGAGCCATATCGATAAATTCGTTTACTGTTTTACCTTCTATCCTTTGTGGTTTTATAATGCCTGATTTAGCAATTTGAACCCAAGCTCCTGAAGCATATGTGGTAATGGATCGTTTGTCTGAATTCTTCTCTGTTTCTGTAATGACATATGGTACAACTCTTCCATCGCGAACTTCTTTTAGAACAAGATTTTGTTGTTGTAACGTAGCCGAATGAGTTGTTCCATCAAAGACAGCAAAATCCAACATATCAACATTGTTTTTCAGTTCCCAATGCCTTTTGTCATCCCAATAGTCATTTGGCTGGATAGCTGCAACGATTTGATCTGTTTTGAAATCCACAACATGCAAAATCCCGCTTGGTGTTCTCATCTGTATCTCTCCCTATAACTAACAGTTGCTTTAACATCTGGTGGCATTATATCGATACGATTCTCACCACGTATTACAGTTGGAAAATTACTAAAAATGTCTTTTAAATTAATCGCATTTTTACCGTTAATGGTTACAAGACTTTTTTCTGTATCAATTATAATCTTGTCTCCTGTATCAAAAATGTAAGGTGGATTATTTTGAGTATTTAAATTCACTTTCCAGAATTTCAAATCTGAAACGGTCATTGCTTCTACTGGCGGTACATCTTGCCATTGCATAATACTAATCTGGATTTGTGCTGCTTTTTCCATATGATAATTATTTTCATCCGTCCACCTTGCAAATCGTTCTGAATCATCCTTTTCTGGCCCCGGAAGGAATTTCGAGATATAAGCCTCCCACACATTTCCCGTTCTAGCTATCCACAATCTTCCGTAATATTGATTCCATGTATTCGGATAATCACCACTCTCATAAATTAAACCTATTTTTCCCGGCTTATTATCATATCCAATTACCATTGTTCCGAAATTTTGTTCAGCTTGCCAAAACACATCAGACATAGCAATTTTTGAAAGCACCTTGCTATTTTCATCGAGTATCGCTATCTCAACCCGTCCCATTTCATTGATTCTTTTACTCTTACATGTAACGTAAGCTTGCATAATAAAATCTTGCACTGGGCCACCGGGGATATTTTTTTTAACAGCTGCACCATGCCACCCTTTCCCTGCACTAGTACCAAAATCAGAACAATAAAATTGATATTTATCTGATTTCATTTCGCCAATCGGTTCGCCATCTTCCATCGAACTGACTTTACTCCAACCTACAGTGTTAGCCATTTCATCCCATATAAGCCTTTGATTTCTTTCAACAGGTAGTTGCTCTGTTTTCAACGGATAACCGATCCTAAAATAATCACGATTATACGGATACTCACCAAACCATACATCTAAAAATGTACTCGGTTTCTTGGCCTCAATCTCAATAATTGGAGGCGCTTCTACATTACCTTGATTGACGAAAGAAGTAGTGATTTCAGTGGACCAGTTTTGAGTAAACGTATGAGCATTTTGTTTACCTAATTTATACGGCATTGGACAAACAAAAGTAATAACACCTCTACCTCTATTGACTATTTCGTCCAAATCGACAGAACCATCAATTAATGCTAAATAAGTCCTATCTAACTCATCATCAAAAATAAGTTCAGCTGGTTGCTCTGTATATAGCCAATCCGCTAAATCTTCTTTTACCTTTTGTAAATCAGCCATATCTTTTTTCGCTTTAATCACAAGAGGAACATCAATACGTCGTTCCTCCGTTTCGGTATTAAGAAAAAGAGCCCCTGCACGATGAGGGACTCTTACCAATCTTCTTTTTATCGGAGCCCATGAAGGGCGCTTTCTTCCAACTAGCATTTGAACATAATCTTTTCTAATCTTATTAAAAGTAAAACTGAGTTTCCCCAACATGTTCACCACCCTTAAAATTCCGCTCTTCTTTTTTGTTCACGATCTTGAAGCTTTGTAGTATAAGTGTAACTTCCATTTGCCAACTCTTTTCCATCTAAAACATTGGTCATATTCAAAGTGAGATTTAGTTCTTTTTCAATTTGATTCGCATAACTACGTTGCTCAGATGATTCTAGTGGTCTATACCAAACTTCTCCTGGATTATCTGATAAAACTTCTCTCCATCTAGGGAAGCTTCTAACCTCATTGATTGAAAGACCTTCAAATCGTTCCATTTGAAGGCCAATTTCTTTCACAACGTCATGCATACTTTCTGGTATATGTGTAAGCCAATCATTTAGATAATCTCCGTCTACAAAGATAGCATTAAAATATTTCGATAGCGGATCATCCCCATTAAATTGGAATATATCACTTTCCGAAATTTTACGTAAGCCATCGGATGCCATACCTGAAAATGCTGATCCAATGTTGCTCATTTGATAATTCAAGGCACCTACAACTCGTTTCGCAGCGTCTACTACAAATACTTGTCCTTTATCTATACCAACACCAAGACCTTCTGGAACGGCACTTCCTAAAGGAATCATAACTTTTGATGGACTGTTTATATCTAATGCTCCCGCAATTGTATTTTTAATCTCTCCAGCTATGCTTTTCGCCTTACTATATAAACCACCTGTCGCATCATCTAACCCTTTTTCAAGGCCTTCTATAATTGACTTACCAATGGAACGTAAATTTATAGATTTGAAAAATTTTTCAACTGTATTCCACTTATCTTCAATGCCGCGTTTTATTTCTTCCATTTTATCTGTAACAATTTTTTTCTTTTCTTCAAATTTCTTTGAAACTGTATTTTTTATTTCATCCACCTTACTGTTTGCGGATGTTTTCATATCCTCATATTTGTTGGTAACATCTGACCACATTTCTTTCATTTTTCGAACAACGTCATCTTTCATAACCTGATATTTTGACTTTACTTGACCAGTTTCCCAATCTACTTGATTTGCGTGTTCACCAGCTTGTGCTTTAGCTTCATCCACGATTTCCCTATGCTTGTCTTTTGCTGTAGAGACTGTGCTATTATATTGACGATTCGCTTCTGCAATAGCTGCATCCGCTTCTTCTTTATTAAGCGTTCCTGACTCATCCCGTAGACGTATCGCATATGCTATTTTATCATCTCGAGTCTTTTTCGCATCTTCAATAACCTTATCTCTTGCTTTGGCACTATTTTCAACAACTTCTGCTGCTTGTCTAGCTGTAATTTCACTAGCTTGTACACGCATATTCTCATAAATAACTTTTTGTTCCATTTGATTTTTAGACAAATGTTGGATAGCCGTCCTATCCATTTCGTCTTGTAAGGCTTGTAAAGAAATCCTTTCAGATGTAGTAAATTCACGCTTTTCATTTGCTGCTGTTTGAATGATTTCTTTGATTTTATTTTCTTTTTCTTGTGTTTTTAACTTTTCTTGTTCGTAATGTTGATTCATTTGTTCAATCCGCTTATTTTCTTCTTCCGCGGTTAACACATAAGAATCCGCAAAGAACTTTTTAAGCCCCTCAACTTCTTTTTGTTGTCTTGCATTTGTTTTTTCTATAATCGTGTTTCCTAACTTGTCATATTGACCAATCAACTTCTGTGACTGTTCTTCAGTGATCACTTCATGGTTCAATCTAATTTCAGTTAACTTTTGTCTAATGCCATCAGACAACTTAAAATACTCACCAAGGACTTTCTTTGTGGATGAGCTTACTTTCCCCTCTGTATTCGTAGCAAAGCGATCTACAGAAGCAATGCTGTCTTCAGTTGCTTTTTGATACCCTTTATATGCTAATACCCCAACACCAACAGCGGCTGCTACTACACCTAAAGCTATTGCTACTGGTCCTAAAACTGCGGTTAATATTCCTAAAACTGCTCCCGTTACACTAGTAGCTGCTGTAGCTACCCCCATTGCTATTGCTAAAGAACCAATACCAGAAACAACCATACCGATCGCCCCCATTATTACTCCAATAACAGTAGCAACCGCTGTTAAAGCAAGAACAATACCACCTGTAATCGCAATAGCCTTTTGTACTGGCCCTGGTAATGAGTTAAATCCATCCACAAGTTTCTGCAACCCAGCAACAAAAACACTAACCACAGGGGCAAGCGCATCACCAATTGTCTTTTTCATTGTCGAAAACGCTGAATCTAGTAATGTAAGACGCCCCTTTAATGTATCAATCTTAGTGGCTGCAACCTCAGCTGCTGTCACTTTTGACATCGCATCCCACATGCTGTTTACCCCATTCGCACCTTCTTTGAAAAGAATCGTTGCACCACGTACAGCATCCGATCCGAATAACGTTTCCAAAGCCATACTTCGTTGCTGGTCTGTTAAATCTTTCATTGATTCATGAAGTGTTCCTGAAATATTTTCTAGACTTTGAATATGTCCTTGTTGATCATAGAATTTTGAAGATAAGAAAGCCGAACTTGTAGCTAATTCACGGAATGTTGTATCGCACTTGTCATTCCACTTTTTCGCACCTTCTATTTTCATGACATAGCCTTCTAAAGCTTGCTCAATATCACCGACGCTCCTTGAAGCTGGTTGTATACCATTTTTAACAAGAAAATCATAACCAGCTTGTGCATTATAAGTAATTAATCCTAAATCCCTCATTTGATTATATGCTTCTTTTGTCGTTGGATTTAAGCGCATAAGCATTGTTTTTAGTGAAGTACCTGCATCAGAACCTTTTACATTCGTTATATATGAGCTCTTTATCTCATATTCTCCAATTTTCACTGGAGTATCGGACTATATCATCATCCTCGCCTTACACGTTAGGATGGGACGCGCTCGTGGGGTTTTACTGTCCGTTCTGGACTCCATACCCTAGTCTCTGAACCCTTCATTTATTCCTAAATAACTCGGCTGCTGATTAGCATAGTTATGTAACCTTAGCTTCCCAGCAATTCACGTCCTTTACGTTGCGAATCTCGTCGCAACGGGGCTATATGTTAACCCATTCTGAGCAAATACGGCTAAAGTTGTAGCTGTATCTTTAAATGTCATCCCAGCTCCTGCTGCTACTGCTGAAGAAGCTGAAAGACCGTATTTTAATTCGCGTACATCTGTCGCTGAAGCATTAGCGGCTCCAGATAAAATATTTGCTGCATCCGCAACAGAAAGATGATCTGCTTTAAATGCATTTAAGGCTGTGGATGCAATCTCCGCCGCTTCACCTAATTCTAGTTCTCCTGCTGTCGCTAAGTTAAGAGCACCTTCTAACCCACCATTTATTATATCTGTTAAACTAACTCCGGCTTTTATTAATTCCTCTATACCTTGTCCTGCTTGAACACTAGAGTATTTTGTTGTTTCTCCCATGTTGACAGCTAATTCGCTTAATTTCTTCATTTCTTCTCCAGTAGAGCCAGACACAGCTTTCACATTGGCCATTTGTTGCTCAAAATTCATGGATTCTTCTACAGCTGATTTTAAACCCCGACCTATTGCATAAGTCATTCCGCCAAACACCATACCGATTTGCATACCAGCATTCTGCAAATGATTACCTAACGTCTCCATACGAGTACCGAAGTTTAATAAACGATTTCCTTGTTGTTCTAATTCATGGTTCGACTGACGTAATTCGTTTTCAAATCGATTTAGTTCACCTGTTGCTCGATGGATTTGTTCGGCGTACCGCTGCGCTGACTGACTTGCTTCACCTTCTTCAGTTTTGGCACGATTATAGGCTTGTTGAAGTTCCCTGATCTTCTCTTTTTGTTTATCTACCATACGAGATAAAACATCTACTTTAGCTCGTGTTTGTTCTGTCGCATTAGAAAAACCGCCCATGCCTGTTGTAATAGACTGAAATTCAGCCTGTAGAGATTTTAAAGAGTTGTTTAACTTATCCATCCCTTTTTGTTCAGCTTGACGGTTTACTTGCTTTAATTCATTTTCAAATCTATTTAAATCAGCAACTGCTTTATTCACTTGCGAAGCATATCGCTGGGTTGCTGCATCATTTTCACCTAACTTAGCCTTATTTTGATCGTAGGCTTGTCGCAAAGCTCTAACTTTTTCTTTTTGCGCTTCAATAAGCCTGCTGAGTGTATTCATTTTCGCTTGCGTTTGTTGACTAGCATTTGCGAAGCCACCCATTCCTGTACTTACAGATTTCAGCTCATTCTGTAATGTTCTAACCGCACGTCCTGAGTTTGCTATACCTTGACGAAAATTCACATTATCAAGGGACAGCCTAACGACTAAATTATTCATTTCATTCGCCATCATCTTCCCCCTTATTAGATAATGTTTTCTGCTGGAACTTCCATTTCATTTAAATTCTGATTTCCACTATTTGAATGATCTTGTTCACGATATTTTTGATTTAGCCTTAAATAATGCCAGATATCCATTTCGTTATCGATATGATGGTGTTTATACCCCTGACGTAATAAAGAGAGGTAGAGCTCGTCCATAAACTCACTGAACGTTAGCCCCCCGCCCTCTACGCGTTTGGGTTTGTTTCTTCCCCAGTTCCTGGTGTACCACCAGCCGCATCTACTGTTGCATTGATAATTGCATTAATTACATCGGAAGTTGTGGATAAAAATTTACGAGCATCCACGCCGTCCCAATATTGATCTAATGTAAATTGTTCACCGTAAACTTTCACTACATATTGAACCATTTTATCCATATCCTCAGGGCCTGGATTATTTGGAATATCAGCAAGCTCAGGCGCCTGACGGATTAGACGTGCTGGAATAAACTCCGGTAAATTAAAAGTTTTCTTTTCTTCCTTGATCATTAATGTTAATTTCATGGCTTTTCCTCCTCGTTAATAAAAAAGAGAGAGCTCTTGCTCCCCCTTACTTTCCTACTGGTGTTGTTGCTGTTTTTTCATATACCTTTTTAAACCAGTTATCACCAACGGCTTTTGTAAATGTAGGCTCATCGGCATCAGCTGTAAATTTTGGTCTATCATCAAAGTCTCGTTCAATAAATGAACCTTTCAGTTTTGTTGTTTGGAAGTTAGGCTTATCCTTCTTCGTTTCGCCTTCTTCTTCCTCTTGTGAAAGCTTCCCTTTTAATAACCAAACATATCGATATTTCCCATTAGCCTTTAAGAAACGCCAGCCGATTGCTAAATAAGGCTTTTCACCTTCGCGTCTCTCATCTAGCACACCGTCTTTCACTTCTGGATACCCTTCAATATCTGCTTTTGTTGATAATGAAATACTACGAAGTTCAATCTCTACTTCTACTTCCCCATCAGACTCAGCAATTTCCGATTTTTTGTTATCGCTCCACATAATCTCCGAAGCTACCTTTTTAGAAGTTTTAATCTTTACAGCGCCTTCCATTTCTTTCACTGCACTATAGTCAACACCTGTTGCATCATCTTTTAATAACTTTGCGTAAACAAGGCTATCTACACCGACAGTTGAACTAATTTTAATCACTTCTCCGGCCATCTATAACTCCACTCCTTTTGCGAATCCCATCGCGTAATGAAAAATTTGTGTATCATCTTCATATAAATCAGCAACCGCATAGCGTGAAAAACCAATACTTTTCATGATTTCATTTACTTTTTGATGGATTGCTGTTGTACTACCTTTTGACCAAATATCGATTTGAAATGTGATTTCACTTTCATTTTCTTCATTATCCGAAAATCCATCTGGTCTATTGTCTAGTTCAAAAAACGTAATACGCGGAAACTCTTCAGCATTTTTAGCTTTACGATAATAAACACGTCTTCCGCCTAATAAGGAAACAAGCTCCTGATTATTTTCAAGAGCTTGCACGATTTCAGGTCGTAAATTTATCATACATTCAACCTCATTTCATTCTTCAAAATATCTGTCATAGCACGAATTGCCGCTTCTTTTGAAGAATTAAATCCAGGTTCTATAAATGGCTCTGCTGGCATTTTAGACGTTCCCCATTCTAAGAACTTTCCGTAGAAATAGGGGGAACGATCCGCTTTATCTATCCCGATTTTAATCGTTTTTATGCCGCCTTCCATTTTAGCTTTTGTAACTCGTATATTATCAGCCAAATGTTGTCCTGTACGCCACGGTTCACTTTTTGTTGCTTTTTTAGGGCTATCACTCCTTGGGGCTATTTCAGAAATAGCTTTTCGAATAGGTTCTCCACCTGCTGCAAGAGCTTTATCTTCAATCTTTTCCCCACGTAGACCCATTTGCTCTAATTCAGATATCAAGCGATCAAAACCTAAGAAATCAACACCATCAGCCATTCATTCCACCACGCTTCCACATGATTGATAAAGTGTGTTTTTCAGTTGGAATAACTGAAATAATGTCATACATTACGTTCTTATACTTAATCTTCATATCAGCATTCACATCTGCGCGAAATCGTATTTCCGTTTCACCCTGAACTTCACTATTAGCTGATGCTGCTTCAAAGTATTTTCTTCCCTTTAAAAAAATAAAAGAGCCCCATACAGTAAAAGAATCCTTATAACCTTCTATTGGATCACCGTCTGGGCTCTTTGCTTCATCGTCTTTCACTTGAAATGTAAGACGTTTATCTAATTTACCTGGATTCACTTGCATCACCACCACAATATTGCAACTGAACTAATATCGACTGCAAACTAAATGCTAATTGTTCAGCCTTTCCAACTGCTTCACGATTTTCATGCCAATGAGCAATTAAAATACGAGCTGCTAATTTAGCAAGCTCGCTCTTCAAATCTACATTTTTACTTGTAGCATTTTTAATATATATTTCAGCTGCTATTACGAAAGATGTAATGAGATCGTCCTCTTCATCACCATCCACACGAAGATACTTTTTTGCTTCTTCTAATGTTAGTACCAAGAAGAACCCCTCCTACATCATTAAGCTTTAGCTGTAACTGTAATTTGGCCATATACAACCGCTTCTGTATCCCATAACGTAACGTCTTCACGTTCAATTGCTCGGAATTCTGTTGTATTACCTCTCCAAGCACTTCCACCCTCTTTTGTCATATCAAGCGATAACTGCTGTCTATCCCATAACACAACTGCTTCTTTCAGGTCCCCAACAATAAATGGTGCTTTACCATCTTTATCTGTAGCAATTGTCTTATTGGATAAAACAATAACGGGCTTTCCTGATAATAGCTTACGTGTTGGATTTGTTGGATCTGGTTGAAGAAGTGGACGGCCATCTTTATCTTCTAATTGATCTAAGTAATTGAATCCATCTTGGTTTGTAATAATGTTTGCTACAGCCGAGAAAGCTGGATCTAATGTGACATTTAATGCTGTTTTAATGCCTTTATAATCCTTTAAATCAACTTTTGTTAATTTGTTGATTTCTTGTAAAATTAAATAATTACGAGTTGCAATAGATTTCTTCGCAATCCACTGACGTAAATAAGCTTCTAGCGCTTGATCCGTATCATTTAATAAATCATTTGGTACAGGTAGAAATCCTGCATAATCCTCAATAACATACGGTAAACGATCAAATTGTGGTGAAGCAATTTCTTGCATTGCATTTGGGTTTCCATACTCAGATAATGGAGCGAAAGGTGTAGATGCTGCCCGTTTTTCTAATGTGCGAGCTCCCTTATTCGTTGAAACAGGTTGCACATTTACATATTGCTCTAAGTTATCAACCGTTTGTTTTAATTGATTAATCGTTGTCGTAATATCTTCCGGAACAATATAACCGCCATCTTTACCTGTATTCTCAGATAATGCTGCTTTGTATTCCTGCATAACGCTTGCTTCTTCATGACTTAAATTTTGACCACGTATAGCTTTCATAAACACTTCTTTATACGATGAATCTTCATTTTTAACTGATGATGGAGGCAAAACTTTTGCTTGTGAATTTACAGGGTCAGAAACTTGAATTTGCATCATTGCTAGATAGTTATCCAATTCATTTTTCGCGTTTTTCGCTTCCTCAATTTTTGCCTTTGCATCTTCATATTTACCGCTGTTATTAAACCCTTCCGCTTTCGCTTTCAAATCAGCAACTTTTTGTCTTAATTCTTGTTCACGTTTATCCATTCCGTATTTCCTCCTTGTTTTGGCACAAAAAATAGACCTATAGCTCTAACAGGTCTAGTGCGTTTTGAATTTTTAGTTGTTCATTATTGTCTTTCTTTGGAATAGAAGGAGCTTTTGCTACTACTTTACTAGGTGTTTTCTGATATTTATCAAAGTAATCACTACTACAAGCTGCGACTTCTTTTGCTTCCACAACTTCAATATTGAAGTATTTTTCAGCTTCTTCACCACTTAACCAGGTCTCAGCATCTACTAATTGCTGAATTACTTCAATTTCGATGCCTTCTTTCAAGTTTTCTTTGTATACATTCATAATTCCAGCCTCAAGATTATCCAAGTCCTCTGCCATTTTACGAAGTACATTTGCATTCCCTCTACTTACAGTCCATGGTTTATGGACCATTAAAAAAGCATTAGAAGGGACAACAACACGATCACCAGCCAAGGCGATTACGGAAGCGATAGAAGCTGCAACACCGTCCACATAAACAGTTTTTTGCGCTTTATTACGTTTCAACATGTTATAAATAGCTAAACCAGCGAATACAGAACCACCACCACTATTTACATAGATATTTAAATTACTTTTATCATCCAACTGCCCTAAAATATTTTTCACATCATCCGGCATCACATCGGAATCGTCCCATTTCCATCCGGTATTGTTTATGATGTCACCATAAATGAATAGATCAGCTGAAGAATCTGTTTGATTTTTAATTGTAAATACGTCTTTAATCGTCTTCATCTCCCTTCTGTAACACTCCTCCATTAGCTTTTGCCAATTGATATTCGTCTGCGATTTCAATAGATACATGGTTTAAGTCAACACGGTGTTTATCACCGTATTCCCCAATCCCGTCCATATCCTCCAGTTCTAGCACCTGGTTAATTGAAAATGCACCAGCATCTAACATAATTTTGTAGAATTCTGCTCGTGATTTAGAATCAGCACGTAATAAGCTTGTTAGGTTAAACTTCAAGTAATATCGTTTTTGCTCATGAAACGAAAATGATTTATAAGAAAACTCTTCTTCATATTGAATAAGAATTGGACTCAATGTATTTTGAATAAAATCCAACGCTTGTTGCTCAATATTGGAGAAAGTAGCACGATCTAACTCATTAATCATATGCAAAGGAATATTAAAAATATTTGCAATCTCACCTTTATCAAACTTCATACCTTCGATAAATTGAGCATCTTTCAAAGGCATTCCAACCTTTTCAAACTCTAGTCCAGCATCTAAAATAGCTATTCTTTGCGCATTATTCAACCCTGTATTTGCTTCTTCCCAGGCATCACGAAGTTTATTTTTAGCCTCTTTATTTAAAGGTTGTTCTGTTTTTAATATCCCGCTATGCGCTGCACCGTTTGTAAAGAATTTACCTTTAAACTTTTGGGCCGCCTGTGAGCTACCTATAGACTCTCTTGCAATTTGAATAGGAGGTTTCCCCCTTAAACCATCAGTAGATAGTGTAGTAAGATGGATTATGTCTTCATCAGGTATTTTTATAGGTGTACCGTCTGGCAAGCTCGTAAAATACCATAGTTTATTGGTCTTTAAGTCCACCGTGGGCGTTGTAACAGCTGGATTTAATACCCACAACTCTTTTGGCCTTCCATCTACACCCCAATGAATATTGATATAGGCATTTCCCCATGTATTTCGATGTGTTTCGATTAAATGTTTAAATTTAAATGGGCTGTGGTAAGGATTCGGGCGTCTTTCCAAAACAAACGATACTTGATGTGCCTTATCCCGTTCCCTTCCCTTCGCTGTCTTTTTAAACGTTTGAAAAGGAAGCATCGCAACACTATTTGCAAGGATATTAATACATCGATAAACCGTCGGAACACCTAAAGAGGATTCAACCGTTACCTTTTCACCGCTTGCGGCTTGATATCCAAATAAACTTTTAAACCAAGGAGAAGGATTTTTTAAATCTGTCGTATCCTGATTTCTAAATAACTGCCGAAAAATCAAAAGTTTCACCTCCTTTCTATCTTCTTATCATCACCACCCCCAACATTGTGAGAATAATCCCTAGCAGATACCATCCATAAATCGGGTTAACAAAAAAAGTCGTCCCTACAATAATGGACAACCCCGAAATCAATAGAATATCTTCTAAAATACTTATAAAAAACAACAAGAATCGCATGTCATTCCTCCTAAAATGAGAAATCTTGACTTAATATATAGGAATTTAAGTCCATCTCACCAGAATTGAGCATGCATCGAACATGCGAGTTAATAACAGCCGCTATCGGATCAATTCTTTCTGTAGTTTTCGACTTGTCCAACATGATATTTTCGTTCGCATCCTGTTTTGTTATAGCATTACTCGTTGCCCAGTTCAGCACAGGGTTGTTATTATGGATGACATTCTTTTGATACACTTGTTCACGAAAATCCTTTGTAGGGCCTGATAAAGTTGCCATCCCTTGGCGTATTTCTATCATGGTATACCCTTCTGTCTCCATGTCTTGCATAAATTGCGTTGCATTCCATGGATCAGCACATATTTCTTTAATCTTAAATTTATGGTCTTTTTCCATATTTCTAATATGCGTTTTAATATATTCGTAATCAACTACTGCACCAGGTGTTGTTGTGATCCATTTTTGTTGTACCCACAGATCATAAGGAACTTTATCCGTTTTTCTCTTTTCAGCTAACGTATCTTCTGGCATAAAGCTATGACTAATTACGATATACTTATCATCCTTTTTAAATTCAAATGAAATACTTGTTAAGTCAATTTTTGCTGATAAATCGACACCTACTGTGCATTCCAACCCTTTTAATTCTGATAATTCCACAGTTTCTTTGCAATCTTTCCATTTTTGCATATCCATGTAGCCATTTTCTTTCATATCTACCCATCTATTCATGTTTTTCGTGAGATAATTACGCATTTTCTCAGGTACATCAAGGGCTGATTGAAGTTCTCCCTTTAAGAAAGTACGTCCTTCTTCATAACTACATAGGATTGGGTTTGCTTTCTCCCACACTTCTGGATTCGTAATCTCATCATCTTTATCTAACTCATTAATCATGACAAAGTATTCTTCGTTTTCAATATCAATATTAGGGTCCAAAATCTTAGAAACATATTGATACTCCACACGATAGCAAGGATGGCTCAAGTTGAAACCAGCTGTTGTAATAATCATCATGAGTGGATTCGGACGAGCACCTGAACCTGACACCAGAACATCATAAATTTCAGAGGTAGGATGGGCATGATACTCATCAATAATCCCGCACTGAACATTTAGTCCATCCCCGGATTTTCCCGCATCTTTTGAGAGCGCGGAAATAAAAGAATCTGTTTTGAGATGCTCAATTTTCCCATACGCAATATTGAATTTTTCTTTTAGGTCTTCGCACCCATTCATTTGCGCTTTAATTTCGTTCCAAACAATTTTACTTTGCTCTGTTTTTGTGGCACCAACATATACTTCAGACATATTCTCACCAAAGGCCATTGCTTCATATGAGCCCACGCACGCTAAAGATTGTGACTTTGCATTTTTACGTCCGACTTGCCAATATGCCTTTTTAAATCGACGTAACCCTGTATTTCGGTGCACCCATCCATAAATATTGCTAAATACGAAAATCTGTATGGAATGTGGTTCAATTCTCTGACCTGCTAATTTTCCTTTTGTATGTTTAAAAAGAGACATCCACTTTAAGAAACGAAGCGCCTTTTCTTCCTTAAAAACATATGGAAAATCTTCAGAACCTTCACACTCAATATCTCTTAAAAATCGCTTACAAGCTTGTTTATGCTTCTGACAAGCAACAACTTCACCATGTAATACATCGTCACAGTAGTCCAACATCCATTCTCTAATCATGTTATACGTCAAACTCCTTTTCTACATTTGTTTTCGGATCTTGTTTACTATTTGGAATGACAATTTTCGCTCTTGCACTTGGTGTAAGACCAAACTCAACAGCCAAAGCCTTCATTTGTTCATGCAACTGCTTCTTCTTTGTAAGTAGTGGATGTGGAACTTTATTGGTTTCAGCTGCCTTATTAGTATATTCAACAAGAAGTCCTTCTTCTCGGATAATTTTGGTGCATTCAACATAGTCAGAATAAGCATCACAATACGTTGCTAATGCATTCACATCTATGTTCGTAATTACGTCTAGCTCCAATAATTCACCAGCAATTCTCCTAAACTCTTTCTTTGCAACTGAATCTAACCACGTTGGTGGCTTTACCTTGTCTTTTTTTGCTTGTAACTGTTTTTCAGCTTTTAATCGTTGTTCAATTTCATCTTTTGTCAATCGATTTGTATTACCTTCTAATAAATGCAAATGAATCGGCTTCGCTTTCCTTCCTATGCGAACCACCTCCCTCAGCTGAACCCCCTTTTATGGAATAAAACGAACTTTTTACACGGAAAGCTAGGCGGCGGTCTCCAGGAAGTCGCCTTTTGCTTTTTCATAGTGGGGGGATGTTTATGAATTTTTTCTTTCGAATTAATTTTTGTTTTTCTTCTCATCTTCTTTTGTTTTCTTGTTGTGGCAAGCATGACAGAGTGTTTGTAAATTAGTCGGTTCTAATCGTTTCGACCAATCAACTCGAATAGGAATGATATGATCGACTACATCACCTATCTTAATGATGTCCTTGCTTCTACATTGAACACATAAGCCATGATCTCTACGATAAATAAGCTCACGCATATCCTTCCACAGTCTTGAGTTGTAGAATGAACGTGAGCTTTTGTTTCGAATATGTTTGTCGTAATATCTTACGGTTTCTTTTTCCTTTTGGATATGTTTAGAACAATACTTATCCCGTGTTAGTTCATTGCAACCTAATGACTTGCACGGCTTGAATGGTTTACTTGGCACCTTCCATCCTCTTCCTCAATCGTTTCATTTCATCCTCGATGGCCAGATTCTTTTTATTAATCCGTTCATGACACTTAGCTATATCCGCTTGATGCTTACGAATCTTATCGTTCACATATGCAGCCACATGCTCATGTTCGCAATGAGGACATGTGAAGTAACACTTCTCAATGCGATTAGAAAGCTGTGCTACTTTTGGTTGCATATTGTAATCTTCATTGCAGTTAGAACAGTAGACTTTCATCTATCCTCACCTCATTTAAAAGAATATTCTAATTATATATTTACAAATAAATACAAATTGTTATAATAGAATTAACATTGCCATTTGGAAAAGTAATTCGCCCCCCAAGCGAGTTGCTTTTCCTTTTTTTATAGCTATTTTTCTAAGAATTCATCCACCGCTTTACCAAGCAAACTAATCATTGCTTCTCTCTTTTGCTTTGGTGTTGTATTATCTTGCATTTCATTAAAGATAGGAAGTACTCTTTCTAATTTCTGTTTATCGATGCGTTCATTTACAAGGTCTTGTCCTAGCATTGAAATGAATGTACCAATTGCAACCGCTTGCTCTTGTTTATTTAGTTTCATTTTTTATCACCTTAGGTTAAAGCCTTTCTCTAGTTTCAGTAAACTCACTAACTTTTTTAGCTATTGCTTTATCATTTAAAACAACTGGAACTTCTATAAATAAAGAATCCTTTTTATTTGTAAGTCTACCCATAACCTTTTCTAACTTCTCTAACGCTTCCGCACATTCATTTGCAGCTTCTGTTACTTCCTTAATCCCTTCTAATGCTTCAGTTGTATCAGCAGTTACTTCAATAATCAATTTGTTATTAGCCATTTTGTGAATCCTCCTCATATTGTTTAATTAATTGTTGAACATGAGTTATACCAACTTTCGTCGCTAACGTTTCTTCTAACATATTGACCTTTCTATTCAATGCTTCTACATTCGTTGAAACATTAAGTAAAGCTTGTTTCATACCATCATTATCTCTTTGTAAATCGTTAACGCTTCTTTCTAAATTAGCAATTATTTTTGTTATAGATTCCATCCTTCATCCTCCTCCGAAATAAAAAGCAGATACTCAGCTACTTGATCAATCACAACTTGACGAACTATCAAATGAACTTCCTAAATCATGCGATGAACATGAAGTTGAATGATTACTATTATAGCCACCATAATCTGAACTAGAGCTTATTACACTTGCTGTTGTCGTTTGGATTAACAAATCATTATTTGTACTTTCAGCATTCCTTTTTATATTGCTTTGAGCAACTGCCTTCTTCCGTTTCTTTCTTTTGAAAAAGAACATATTTTTTCACCCCCTTAAAAATAAAAAAAGCACCTGCTATGGATGCTTTCCCTTCAATCTTTCATTATTTGTTTCCACTCTAAATACGGAAGGAACGGTCTTTTGTCTTCTTATACTAAATTCTTCAATTGTTGCTATATGCTGAGGATTTAAATTAAATTGCATCTTACTCCCTGTTTCTATATCTATTTGTGGAACAAGAATAAACTTATTGTAAATTTCCCCATCCTTATCTATAAGTTCCTTTTCAATCAAAAGACTAGGCTGGATTGGCACAATATATTCATTTCCATTGGATAAAATAATTTTAGAATAGCCACTCATCCTGATTACCACCCTTGCTCCATAAAATGACTGACTTATATTACATTGTTGTATACCTATTTTCACTATTTATATTAGATTATTTGTACTTTTAATACATATTAATTCTAAAAGGAGTACTTCATGAAGTTTGCACACTGTTTGTTATTTATTTTTGCTCTTCTCATACTTATGTTTATGTGGTTCGCTTAGTAATAAAAAAGAACATCCAAATGGATGCTCCTTTTATGGACGGTATCATTTAATCAGTACCATCTGCTGGTTTCGGATTTTATGTGCCGTCATTACGAACCGTTTAGAATTCAAGAAAAACATAGTGAGTTGTGTTTTCCGCCACTTCTCATAATACAAATATAACATGCTTTTATAAAAAACGTCGGCCTTTTTCCTGCCAAAAAGCGGTCAAAATTCTGCCACTTTTTTTATCCTCCTCATTTCAAAAGTTTCCACTTCACTTGTCAGTTCTACTTCAACCCCGAGAAACGTCTGATCCAAGTTCTTAATTTTCTTTTCAATTAGCCAATCAGGGTAAGCTAATTGCTCTAATACTGTTTTATAGTAATCTTGGTTTAACCTTAATGTGTTTGGCTTTTCTCCTTGCTGCATTTGATATTGAACCAATGCTTGTAACAACTCTTCACACATCATCTGTTCCACCTCTCATTCATTCTATATAACCTTTATACGTCATGTGCATATTTTATACCTTCCAATTACCCATATGTTTAATTGTGTGTCATTCACCAAAACGCTACATCCCTTGTTATCAATGTTTTGATAAGACTTACTTTTCTCAATTACACAGTACGATATTTATGGGTAATTAGTAGAAATATAAAAAGAAAAAGCAATGATTAGATTTTAAATCTGCTCATTGCTTTATCCATTGCATCTTGGTTTACTCCGATATACCGTAACGTTACTTTTTCACTTGAATGGTTAAAAATCTCCATTAACAAAGCTATATTCTTCGTCTGCATGTACATATGATACCCATAGGTCTTTCTGAGTGTATGTGTACCGATTTCATCCAATCCAAACTCTGCCGCTGTACTTTTTAATATTTTATATGCCATACTACGACCAATCGGACGATTTTTCCCTTTCCTACTCTTCAATAAATATTCTCCAACGTCTCTTCCTTCGTTAAACCACCTCAGCTCTCTTTTTAAAGATGAGGTAATTTGAATACGTTTTTGCTTCCCTGTCTTCATTTCACGCATTGAGATGTGACTTCCTTGTACATCTCCTACCTTCAGTTTTAGAATGTCACTTATGCGTAACCCTGTATTGATTCCCATTACAAACAAAATATAGTTACGTGCATTCTTTTCTTTTAAATATTCTTTGATTTGTTGTATTTGCTCCGGATCACGTATGGGCTGGACAAAATTCATAGGTCATCACCCCCGTATTGCTTCTCTGTCTCATAAACTTCTAATCTAAGAGCAAAAGCCAATTTATAAAACGCTCTAGCTTTCACACGTCGATACGTACGTTCACTCATGCCAATTTCGTTATACACCATATAATCGCATACATCTTCGTCTTCTAAATATCGTTTAACTATAATGTCCCTCTGGTTTTTTCCAGCTGTACTGTTTCCGAATCGACTTAATGCTTGTTCAACTCGAAATGCCATTTTCTCTAACCATACTTCACGTTTGCTTTGTTGAATATTAGAGATTGCTACATTTTCTAAAGGTTTTCCCACTGCATATGTAGGTCCATGTTCTCTCATTTCATAAGAAGGAGTAACTTTCATTTCCTTACGCATCATTCCAAATTGCTTATATATACGTACACTTTCCAGAATCCCCTCTAATTTCTCTTGTGTTGCTGCTCTATCTATTTTCGGTAAGAAAGATAATTGTTTCGTCATATAAAATCACTCCTTTTTATTTTTGCATTACTTTTGTCTCATAGCTCCATGTCTACGCTCATAACAAGGTCTATGAATCCCCATTAATTCCTCAATTTCACGAATACTAAAATTTTCTTTTGGTTTTGTCTTATTTTTCTTTTTTGTTTGTTTAGTTTGTTTTTCCCATTCACGTAATTGTTCTCTTAGTACTTTCATTTTCTCCATCCCCCTTACAAAATAAGAAAGAGGACACCATTTTTTAAAACAGCTTGATTGCTGTTCTAAAAATCGGTGTCCTCTAGTTTTCTAGCCGGACTGTATTCCATTCCTCTACTCAAATCATGTACGATAACCTTATTACTTTCCCCTTAATTAATTATATATTATGCTTTAACATCTTCCATTGCTTCATTCTCCTCCTCTTGTATTACTTTCAATGCACTTAACATTAACTTGTAAAATGTATAATTATTTGTATAGTCTATCTCTTTATAACTTTGCTTCATTTGAGTTACTACAGAAGTATCTTTATGATACTTTTCTATATACAAAATGCTTTTTGACACCCAAACTCCAAAATTAACTGAATCAAAGCATAATCTACCCTTAGATTGCTTTACTTCAGACTCTAATGCTTCCCCTAATTTTATTAAATGATATAGCATATACTGTCTCCCTCCTTCTAGTTCATGTATCAATTCGACAGTAAATTTGCGCATCCTACCAATTCTGATAAAATATTTTTCGCTATGAAATTACAAAAAACATTTATATACCACTTAAAAGGATTATTTTATTGAAAAATCCATTCTAATTTATAAACACTAGCTTTTCCTTATATTTTCCATTAAAATTTAATAAAGATATTTCGATAACAAAGGAGCAACCCTATGAAGCAT
Source organism: Bacillus cereus group sp. BfR-BA-01349 (assembly GCF_022663795.1). Lineage (NCBI taxonomy): Bacteria > Bacillati > Bacillota > Bacilli > Caryophanales > Bacillaceae > Bacillus > Bacillus cereus group sp. BfR-BA-01349. The sequence continues at coordinate 13,293 of NZ_JAKUGE010000027.1, read as the reverse complement.
AATATAAATCTACGGTACTTTATTTTTTCACTCATTTGTATCGGTTTATTCTTTTTATATCTTGAAGTATGGTCACCCCAAATGAATATACCTATAAATACAGTATCATTTCATCTTTTATTTACTTTACTAGCCTTAACAATAGGAACTTTTTTTGTTATTTTGGTAAGATTCTCTAAGATAAATAATTGGAAAGCGATGGCCCTACTAGCCTTCTTTATTATCTTTGTTTTTAGCACTTATTTTGTTTGTGGAATATAGATTAAGTTAAAATGAAAATCTTTAAGTTCCCCGCTGAATAAAACTCAATATTCCGTTAATACTAATACCGAACTACCTTCCCCAGGTAGCTTCCAACCCGTTTTTTGAGCAGTTAGCATTTGCTAGCTGCTTTTTTTAGTACAGGCACTTATTGACTAACAGTACATAAACTATTTTGAACCTTACTTTTCGACTCATTTAATTGTTCATGGCTCACAAACATAACAAAATGAATGACGTCATCTTATAAAACGAGCACTCTGGCACAAGTGCTCGTTTTATTTCGTTGATTTTCTACAAAATGAAATTTGTGTTTAGTTTTCTTACCTGCATAATATTTTGATATTCGTTTATACTATAGTTGTAACTTTTTGTTACAACATATATCCGTATCGATTAAAACTTCTAAAATTGTACAATGGAGCAGTTAGCTATTTCGGCTAGCTGCTTTGTTGTGTAAAATGAAATATTTTTTACTAAGGCACATATTTATAAAGCAAGCATACTGTATAGAGTACAGCTGAAATTCTTTACGATCTCCTTTTTAGGGCCTTTTTTCTTAGAGCACATGCTTTCATGTGCTCTATTTATGTTTAAAATTAATTATCAAATGAAGTTTTTATTTGGTTGTATAAACATCTACCTAGCCACATAAAATAACCAAAAATCAGGAGTTAAGTAATGAAAACATCAATCAAAATTCTTAAATGTTTTTTATTTATACTTTTAGTTATATTCTCACTTTTTTTGGGGTACGTATGGTATTTTTAATCTCCAACCAAATAGCGTTTTGATTAAAGTTTCTTAACATACTCCCAAACGTCATCAATTTTTTCGTTTTGTATATCCAGCATTTCCTTATAAGTATCTAAACGTTCTTTTGAGCGTTTTAAATCCAATTTTATACACAAGATGTGACCAAACAAAATACCAATAATTATCCATAAAACCAATTCCATTACCTTTACCTCACTTCCACACAAGATAACGTTTTTGTTTAACTATGACTTTTTATCAATCCCTACCCCTATACATCGGATATCTACCACTGTACAAGGCAGATACATCTTTTTCGCTTTTAAAAACTCCTTAACAGCCTCAAATGCTTCTCTGTCTGTTTCTGGCCCCTGAACATCGACAAAAAATTCTTTCTTAGATTCATCTTCCTGGATTAATACATTCCATACATCCCCAGTTTTTTTATGGTGATAAAAGAAATTCTTCTCCCTATGTTGATACTGGACACCTTCTTGTTTCGGATAATATTCAAGGAAACTATCTCCACAATGTGGACAGTATGCGATATCCGGAACACTAGAAAATTGACCTATTTTGAATTTAAATGAACAAATTTCACATTGAAGACTCAGAGCCATTCCCATTCCCCCTTTTCTCCAAAATAACGATTTTGTTAAAAGTCGAATAAAATTAAATATTCCATTAATAATAATCACAATACAATCTGCTTCTTACCCAGGTTGTATCGAATCGAGTAGTTTCTTCATTAACTGCTCGATTTTTATTTTTGTTACATAAACTTGATATTTTGGTCCATACTATAATCAACCATGTAATTTTGTACTCCTAAATTCATGGGTATAATTTCTCATTGCAGTTAGCTTTTGCTAGCTGCTCTTTTTTATTTTCTTTTATTTCTGAATAACATTTTCAAATCTACTCATACTATTTCTGTAGCTTAAAGTTACAAACTATTTCTGTAAGTGCGGCTTTTCCTTTGTACAACAGGCAGTTAGTTTTATAAACTAGCTGCTTTGTTGTGTAAAATAAGAATTTTGTTTAGTTTGTATAAGTTCCATCCTTCACCAATACATCATCACGCACACTATTCCAATCTCACATAACTTCCTGTTTTTGATTTCCGTTGAATTGCACCCAAGTTCCGAATCCTTCTACTTCCCTGATACCTGTAATCGTACCTTCTCGCCCCTCGACATCCATTAACACCATTCCGTTTTGTATAAATTCCAAGTCATTCAGCCTTTTCATTTCACATTCCCCTTTGCGAATAATCTTTTTTACATTACACATACTATCTACGAGTCAGCTACACTCTTTCATAACGGGGCTTTACCCCTTCGGACTGTTTAGGCACATGGCAGGTGATCTGGTCAATTACCTGCCATTTCCGATTAAAATAACGCTTTTGTTTAGTTTTCTTTATATTCAATTTCGCTAGCATCTATCGTTTCAATATTTTCAATTGAACCAAAGCTAGGATTCTCATTTATTCCTTTTAGCCATTCTGTAACTACCTTATTAATTTGTTCTTGAAGCTTTTCCCCTTCGTCCATCGGCACACTTGAAAGCCAAGATTCTGCAACCTCTCCACATTCATCGGCTGCCCGTTCATACAATTCGTCCAACAACACATCCGCATTGATCCATGGCGCATACTGTTTGAATTGTCCAATTTGGAATTCGTTATCGACTGCCGCTCTATCCGCTACCATTCTATCTACCCAATCTTTTAAAGCTGCTTGAATAGCTTCTTCTTTTGTTTCATATTTATCACTCGTCCAAATATCATTATTACTATCAAGGTTGTACATCCATTTCATGTCTCTCATTCCCCTTTTCTTATAAAATTCAAATTTTATTTGATTCCGGTTGACTATCATTTGAAAAATCGGAAATATTTACTCGATGTTTTTTCTGAATACTCATGCTATTATGTAGTTGCTGATGTTCACCATCCCGTGCACTCAGTAACTGCACCCACTGACTCTACTCTCACCCTTTTGAGAGTAGAGTTTTTAATTACTGGATTACCTTTGAATAGCATAATTTCATTTGAACTTATTCGTAATCGTTGTTTGTGTATGAGACACTTTTCCCTTTACCCAATATAAGACTTGCTGTCCGTAGCCGCTCTTTGGGGGTTCTTCGAAGTTGATTTTTCCATCCACCACAATGTAGATGCCGTTTGTTTTCATGTCTATTTCTCTTTTCATCTATGCCTGTTCTCCTTTGCATTAGCTTGTCCATTTTAGGAAATTCCTGTGCTCTCTTGATAAAAATGCCCTTAGTCCAGCTCCATAATTTCTTTCAATGTTCGATTGGACACATATACTTTAATGATTTGAATTCTCCCGTATGTTTCTACTGCTTTTTCTTTTGCTTCAGCCTCTGTATTCACTTCAAACCAACGTAACTTCTGTTTTTCATCTCGGTCAAAAAATTCTACTGCATAGGTAGGTGTTACTGAATGATTAGAGAGGAATTTCTCAGCCGTACTATGCGCTGTATAATCCATGTTTCCTACGATATCTTCAAAGGTTAATTGTTCCATACACTCAACTCCATTCCCACAAAATGATTGATTTCTCCCCTTTACCGTCTATAACTTTCTCCCTCGACTTCAATCAAATAGTCATTTGCCATCCCTAGCAATCTATCAGCAGCTGCAAACCCAATTTTTTCAGGTAAGGTATATTCATCTTCATTTGAGCTAAAAATGATGGGCGCTTTACGCTTATATCGCTCATTAATGATTTCGTAGTACATTTCTTCACGGGATTCTGTATGTTTGCTCTTACCTAGATCATCCCAAACCAGCACATCCGCATACTCTACGACTGTATGGAGCTTTTCAAAGTACTCCTTTTTATCATCACGCTTTGCTGACATAATCTCTGTCATAAAAGTGACATCACTTATACAAACTACTCTGCACCCTCTCGGTTGTGCATTTACAATGTCTTTATTTACAGTTTGAACATTATGTATAATCCATCTAGCAGCTGCTATTTGTAGATGCGTTTTACCTAATCCGTAATTGTTGTGAAGTTTCATTTTCTCAACCCGTTCATTGATGGATAAAGCTTTTAACCTTCCCTCGCCATATGTAGCGATATATCCAAAGCTATTGCGCTTCGTATCCCTGATTTCATTAAACTTTTTTAAGTATTTCATCATGCTGTTAAACATTTTCTTTTGCATATCGGTATGACGAATATAATTTTTAAAACGTGCTTCTTCAAATTCTTCTGGTATCATTGCATTTTTCAACCTTGCTATTTCAGATTGTTTCTTTTGGCAATCACACATTCTACCTGTCCATCCATTTAAGATCATTCCCGTTCCACTGCATAACGGACAGGTATCATTAAGCGTCTTCTCCGAGCCATTCAATGTTATTTTCATATTCTTGTTGTGATTCCTTTCGTTCCTTGTCTGTAAGCTCTCTCCACTTTCTTGTTGGTTCTGGCAGTTTTTCATAGCCCTCTTTTGCAAATCTGCCATGACTTCCGCTATGCTTGCGAATCTGCTCATTTTTCTTCACCTCGTGTTCTTCTTTGGCTTCAATCACCAGCCTGTCCCATTGCTTTCTCAACTTACTAGGTGACAATATATTCTTTTTCCAGAAGGAATGATTCTGGGACCATTCCAAGAGATACACAATTTGTTGATTTGTTTTCTTGTCTCTTTCACGAATTAAGCGAAATTCATTGGCCCACTTCTCGAAGTTCGGTTCTTTATGTTCTGAATTGGTTTCTAAAATTAACTGAAATAACAATTTGGCATGCTCCATGTCGCAAGTTTCAAACTTGTGACAAGAAGTCTTTTTATTTGTAGTAATCTCTGTAGTATTCTCTGTAGTAATCTTTGTATTTGTCCCACGTTTCAATGTAGGAGCCTCCTCCGTTTTAATGCGGGAGTCTCTCTCATTAGAATGTAGGAGGGTGTCACTTTCTGATGTGATAGGTTCTTGATATAAAATAGAAATTTTTTCGATGTTTTTCACAATTGGTTCCACATACATAACGTTGTTATGCCTCGTCCCGTTAACTATGATCGTACGAAATTCAATTGCAATTAATTCTCTTTTTACTAAGTATTTGCATGCTTCTTGTACTTGTCTTTTAGTAAAACCAAATGAATCAGCCAATTGTTGATAACTTTTTTGAAGTTTGTCTGCTTTAAATTTTTGTTTATACTGGATTTCATTCGTTCTTTCATCCTTTATTTCAGTTGGTTTATACCAATAAAAAATTTCGCTAAGTATTGTAATCGCAACCATATATGGCTTGCCGTTTTCTAGAGTAAGGTACTTAAACCACCCCTGGTCTAAAGTGTTACCTTGAAGATTTATTCTTGCGACTTGTATTACATTGCTATTCATCCCGTCACCCTTCTCTATCTAACATTTTTTCAATATATCTTTATTGCCAGGGTATTTGATATTTCTCAACGAAAAGATTTAATATTTTTTATTTTCAATCTTTTATTTTTCACTTTTTCCTGTTAGAATGATGAATAAGTTATATTCTTTCACGAAATACCCTGACTTTTGACCTGCTATAACAGGTCTTTTTTTGCATCTCGTACGCAACATGTGTTATGATGACACCACATGTGTTTCTATTAGATCACCAGCCCCAACTGGCGGTTTCTCTTTATCATTCTTTTCCCCAAGAAAAAGGATTTTTGTTTTATTGGCTTATAATCTGGATTCATCTTTAAAAATGCCCGTGTCTTTCTTGTTTGAACAGTAGATTTTTTCATCTCTAATTTTCTAGCTATTTCTTCTGTGGTATACCCTTCACCGACGTGCAGAATAATTGACTTTTCTTGTTCTTCAAGTACACTCGTCACTTCTTCAAATTCAATGGATAATATTGCTTCTTTTTCCACATCAATAGGAGATACTGCATAAAATTCTTTTACTGTTTCCTCATCTCGATGCAAATCAATCGAATGAATATTCATTTTATTCCGTTCCTCATGACCAACTCGTCTGCTTATCTTAAAAGGCGTCCCTTTCAAGTGAAGCTCATCACTCATTGCCCATTTCATGCCTTTCATCACGTATGCATTGAATGTATCTACTCTCTCTGGATCATAATTCATACAATGCTCCCATAAATACAGATGGCCAACTTGTATTAAATCATCCAAATCCATATTGTTTATTTCTGCAATCTGTCCAGCTCTTGCGATACTTCCAAATTGTTGCTTAACTGCTGCAATCACTAAATATTTCTTTTCTTCAAATAATTCTTCTGCTGTCATTTTCTTTTACCATCCCTTCTTGTTTTTAAATGTAATAGTTTGCTATACAATGTACCCTCTCCACGGCTGAAGCATTGATGCCTCTACTTCTTAAATGTTCCACAATCCCTAAAATGCTTTTACGATCCTGTTCAAGTTGATTATCATATTTTTCTTTCTCATGGTATAGCACTATAAGCTCCCGTCGAGCCAATCGTGCTTCTTTAATCCAAATGCAAAGTAACAATGGATCATTCTTTTGAATCGCCTCTATTTGTTTCTTTTCACAATGCTGCAAGAATTCATCTAGTATTTGTTTTTTCTGTACATCTTTCTTTAAAACTGATAACGTCATAGCGCTTTCTCCCCTCAAAATCATTCCACATCTTTTGTAAATTCTTTAATTGGTTTATCTAGTGCATAAACAGCAAGTAAAAGCCCACAGATCAGAAACCCAGTGATACATACTGAAAAAACACTTTCTTCCATCATGGTTATTTCCTCCTTCCAGCCTTTTTTACATCTCAGAAAACTTAATTTGAGAGTTCACTATATTAATTTTCTCACTCAGCACAATAGGTAACGTATACTCTCCAACAATCTTTGTTGCTAATGCTAAATGACCACGTTTAATTGCTTTATGGCTTGTTACTCCAAATTCACGATACAGCTGCTTATAGATATCACGGTAGACTTTACCTCTAATCCCCGCATGCTGGTACGCATTAGACTGTTTACCACCTAATAGCGCAACGCCATGACGCTTGACTGCATTTGATATTTCATCGCATTCTACAGCAAATAACGGAGCGTTTTCTCGTAAGTCTTTGACATCTGATTTGATGTGCTGAAGCTCTTGCTTTTGCCCTTCTAGCGCTTCAAAAGTAGGCTTTAAAATACTCATGGGATCTGTAGGAACTTGTTGCTGTTTTTTGATGTATTCCTTCATATGTTTAAATTCTTGTATAAATCGAATTTTTGTTTGCACTGCTTCTTTCGTGTTGTACCCAAAAACAACTAATGTAAATGCTTCTTCTGTTAAATTGTACTTTGGATATTTTCGACCACGTTCATTTGTGTATGTTGACTCCTCAAAATTTAGGAGTGAGAATTCTGCTCCTGCATAATCCATTTGAAGTTTAATATCTGATATAACATTATCGTGTCGTTTACCGAAAATCTCAGCAATTGTCAAACTATCTGTTACTACCTCACCATTACTTTCAAATACCAGTTCGTTTGCTACTGTTAATCCATCCATGTAAAGCCCTCCTAAATTTTAATAATGCTTGTCCAGTCCACCCCCTATGCACTTGGAATGACTCGTATTGAGTTCGTATGACGATGTACTAAATGTAATTCATCATCTACTTTCTTAAAGATTAGCCAATTATCAGGATTTAAATTATATGAATTGATATGTATCTTTTCTCTCTTGGTTGGTCTTTTACCATTTTTCATAAATGCTCCTCCCACCTTTTCTGTTTATTTTTCAAACAGCTCGTCCACTGTTGTTTTGAAGTATTTTGCTAGTTTCTGAGCTTCTTTTAGGGTGAAATCACTTTTACCGTGTTCCTTAGCAAAATATGTTCTCGGTGAAATATGGATTAAATTTGCAATTGTTTCTTGCGTCATACGTTGCTCTTTTCGAGCAATAAATAAGTTTTTGTGCATGGATATCATTCCTTTTCTAATTAAATTAGTTTTCAATCATAATCCAACATAAAGTTAACACTGTTAACATTACAGTTAAAAAAAATCGCTGAATAAATCATCCATTGGAATTTTAAAAACTTCCGACATTCCTAATAATTTTGAGGTTGTTGGCTGGATTTTTCCGTTTTCCATTAAATTAACTAAAGAATGACTACAGTTTAATAATTGAGCCAATTCCCTCTGTGAAAACCCCTTATTTTTTCTTAATAAAGACAGTTTCTTCCCATTAAATTTTTTCATTTTCGCCCTCCATCTGTTACCTGCGTTAACATCATACACTAAATATATTTTCTTTGTAAACCCTTTTTATCTTTTTTTAATATCTTGTTCTTTAAAAAACATTGCTTTGTTATACTTTTTTAGTTATCATAATCAATAGAAAAGTTTAATTCAGTTAACCGGAGGGTGTTAGTAATGGTAACGTTAGGAGAGCGTATAAAGTCTATTCGTACGAAAAAGAACATATCACAAAAAGAACTAGCGGAAGCTTTAAATGTAAATAGGTCTGCGATTTCCTTATACGAAACCAATAGAAAGAGCCCTTCACGAGAGAACACTTATAAAATAGCTACTGTCTTAGGCGTCTCTATCGACTATTTATTGGGTATGCAAACCGACCTTTCACTTGAAACAGAAAAAATAAATTCGGAAACTGCTCATCTCATGAAACGTCTCGACAATATGCCGCAAGAAACAAAACAAAACATTATAAAATTAATTGATGATTTAATTAAAATACACGAAAAAAGCCATGATTAATTATTATTAATCATGGCTTTAATTTTACTAACTGCAAGTATGTATTCTTCATCCTCACTAAAAATTTGTTCTAACATTAACATCTTTTTAATTTTATCTTCAGTGTTTTCCTGTTTAATTTTTTTAACATTTATCTTGTTCATTTGTCTAATCTCTCCTATAAGTAATAATCTCATCACCCATTGTAAATTAGCACCTTTTTTATAATTTTATTACTAATTTTTATAGATGTCTCAAGACTAGCCAAAAAACAAAATGCTTTTTTTTAGCAAAATATATTGACAAATAAAAAAGACCCACTTTTTCAACTTCACTAAGTGGGTCCATATAATTCAACCGCCTGGTCTAACATCCATATAATTAGTGTATTTATCCAAAACCTTTCCTTCTAATCCCTTATTAGGGACAAATGGCATCATCATTAAAGTTAACATCACTGAAAATATCAATATTCTCTTCTTCAACTTCATTCCCTCCCACTTCTTGTTTATAATCCATCATCCACTTAATTATAGCAGAATCTTCCCCTCTCTTATATAATTCTCTTGCGCTTAGACTGGAAAAAAAGTAATTGCCTTGAGTAAAGAATTGCTGAAGACATTTATGTAAGCTTTCATTAGACATATCTTGCATTGCCTTAAATAACACAATAAAGTCTTCCTTTTCTTTTTGATAAAAAACTTGAGCATATTTGTCGACGTCAGCCAATACACTAGCCGTCCCGTCTGTTTCCGCAGCATAATACATTTCTACCATTTTCATATTATAAAACGCCTCATCCTCGTAGCCCTGATCACCAATCCGTTTAGATAAATTATATGATTCTTTTATCATTGATAAACATTTCTGTTTATTTTCAAGTAAATAAGACATGCCAATTATATATGATGCATCTGAAATAGCTTTGATACCAACGTTTGCATTTTTAATAATAGAAGCATATTTTCTTGCCATATCTCTATTATTTGATCGTAGATGTACAGGTGCTAAGACTTCGTATACCTTATAAAAATAGCAATGCTGGAGAAAATCCTTACGTCCACCACTTAACTGTTTGAGTCTCTGCTCTATTTCTTTGCCAAGCCCCATCATCATTGGAAACTCTTTAGAAAAATAGTAACCATAGCATTTCATAATGCTAATTAATATTCGCAAACAACAATCTGTAGGTTGTCGTAAGTTATTTATTTCTTCAATCAGTGATTCCCCATCAATCTGCCTTAGCATGTATTGATACAGTATTTCGTAAACATCCACAAACTCCTGAATACTTCCTTTATCTTTTCGATATTTTCCTATCAAACGTTTTAACAATTCAATATCCCTAGTAATCGAAGCGTACTCAAAGCTTTGTTTGATTAGTTCTGTTGTATCAACTTTCAAGCAGAAATCACGCATTATAGTTTTGTAGTTTTCATCCGGCAACGTTAATACTTGCGACAATTTCAAGAGACTACAAAAACTAATTGTCCCACTTTTTTTGAACTTAGACATATATTGAGGACTTACTCCAATAGCCTCAGCAACACTCCCATATGTTAGCTCTGGGCTATTGTCAATTAATTCACAAATTTCAACGTGTAGCGGCTTCAAAGTATTCTTCCCTCCATCCGGTAACATAAAAAGCCCCCTTAATTTTCTCAACTCAGAACACATTTTAAAATTACTAGGTGTGTGTTACACTGACGAAGAACTCGTATGATGCAAATGTTTGTCCTAAAGTAGCTAGGATGAACAGTGTGAAAGGCTTTGTTAGTTGTACCTCTTACACACGCTCTGCGAGTTTTTATGCTTTTATTTATTTTGTTTTTTACGATTATTCTGTCTATTAATTCTACAGAAACCTATTTACTGTATACAGAGCTAATTTTAGCATGGGCTCATATTCTATTCCACACTAAAATTTATTTCTCAATATAACTTCTGAGAAAAATGTTGAAAATATTTGAATGCAGTTTCATATGTTTTATATTCGTAATGAGCATTGGTTCATTTTTCAATATATTCTGCTAAAACCCATGTAGAAACCAGCCATTTTTTAATAATTGCACCCCACCAACTTGAAAATATATTACAATATAACAAGAAGTAAATGTTTGAATTTCTCAATATGCGTCAAGACATTATTATGGTACTATGATTTTATCCTTACTTGTATCATCCTGATTGGTTTCCCTACCAATCTTCTCCACTATTATTAGTGGGGAGTTTTTAAGTTATATGTTATTAAAATTAAAGTGGTTCAAGTCAAAGTAAGACGCTCAATTTATTTTGAGCGTCTTTTCTTTTGGTAACAAACAAGTTATAATCTACTCAATAAATTGAATTATCGATCTTTATTTATACAGGAGGGATTCTTATGGTGATTTACAAAGATAAAGAACGAGGAACATATTTCTTCGTCGTCAGAGTCCGTCAGTTTGATGGCACTCAAAAACAAGTGAAACGTCGTGGGTTTAAAACAAAAAAGGAAGCTCGTGAAGCTGAAGCTAAAATGTTAGTTGAAAAAGAAACAAATTCAAACTTAACATTTGCTCAAGTTGCAGATAGTTATTTTGATTGGTATTGCCAAAGACGAAAGCACACATCAATAAACGTTATAAGAAATATAATATACAATCATTTAATACAAGAATTTAACAAAATCAAAATTGACCAGATTACGGCCAAACACATTATGCATTATCAAAATAAAATTATTAACAACTATTCCGCAGACCATTTAAAAAAAATTCATACTGTACTCTCTTCCATATTCAACTTCGCAATTAAATTTCATGGATTAACAAGTAATCCTGCACGCATTGCTGGAAATTTCGAAAAGGAATCGAATAAACGAATGAATTTTTGGGAGTTTGATGAATTTCATCAATTTATTGATAGTGTAGACGATTTATTATATAAAACTTTTTTCTCGACACTTTATTATAGCGGTGCTAGAAAAGGGGAGCTACTAGCTTTAACTTGGGAAGATATCAATTTTGAAGAAAAAACAATAAATATAAATAAAACAGAGTTTAACAGAAAAATTACAAAACCAAAAACAAAATCCTCAAATAGAATTATTATGTTACCATCTCTTGTAATCGATTTATTGAAAAATTTAAAAGAGCATGCTACAGTAAAATCACCTATCAAAATTAATTACGTTGTGTTTGGCGAATTTTATACTAGCATATCAGCAAGCACTCTCGATAGAAAGTATACAAACTATGTACTTAACGCTGGTGTTAAAAGAATCTTGTTACATGAATTTAGGCATTCCCATGCATCATATCTAATTAACAAGGGTGTAAGTCCACTTATAGTAGCACAACGTCTTGGTCATTCAGATGTGGCTACAACCCTAAATACGTATAGCCACCTATACCCTTCAAAACAAGCAGAAGTAATTGCATTTATAGAAGAAGATTTATTAAAAAAGGTACCAAAATGTTGCCACAGGGTTTAAAAACCCTGTTATAATCACATTAAGAAACACTGTGACCATGTAATTCAGCAAAATTTGAAATATCATGAACGATTTCGCTTGAAATTACTGATTTATGTATAACTTCTTTCCCACATTTTATATGTGCACCATTTGCTGAAATAAACGTATTTATACCTAGTTCCTTAAATTGTGAGCATAAACTATACGGTCTTCCAGTTGTAACAACTACGTGAATTCCTTTATCTATTAACCTTCGTATCGCTTCTTTTGTACTTTCGTGCATGCTTCTATCAATCTCACTTAATAACGTACCGTCAACATCGAAAAATACAACTTTGTACATAAGTCTTTACATCCCGTCCAAATGATTCGTATCATTAATGAAATGCACCGTTTTTTGTTCACCCTCAATTTCAATTAAACTTATTCCCGTATCTCCCATTTTGAAATAGTAGTCCATTGAAATTGGCATTTTGAAAAATGCACGTAATAGACTATTAATTACGCCTCCATGGGCAACAATTGCAATTCGATCATATGTATTCTCTATCATAATTTTAGAAAAGATTCCTTCTATTCTCATTCGAAACTCAATAAATGATTCTCCGTTTTCAAAACGGTCATGAAGAAACTTTGGCTCTGGATATTTCTTTGCTTCTTCAAATGATAAGCCTGCTTGCACTCCATTATTAAACTCCATTAATTCCTCTTCTAATTGAATTGGACAACCAATTGCTTCTGCTAATATTTCACCCGTTTCACGAGCGCGTTTTAATGTGCTTGCCCAAATGAAATCTGGCGCAAAATCTTTTTTCACTTTCTGTACAAGTCTTTGTACTTGTTGTCTCCCTTTGTCAGTTAACTCAAAATCAGCTCGACCTTCATGCACATGTAAAATATCAGCTTCTGATTCTCCGTGGCGTATTAGTAGTATTTGCATGTTTCTCTCTCCCTTTATTTAACATTCATAAAATTCCATTATATCACTTTTTAAGATTCGAAAATAAAAAAGGAACGGTCTCTGGTATTATCCCCTATAGGTAGACAGTAAAAAAAGAGTCCATCTGATATGATGGACTCAATACTGTTTTATCTGGAGGGGATTTTTTTAT